>CAXUNA010000069.1:0-11315 GCA_964252095.1 uncultured Jatrophihabitans sp.
GGCGTCGGTGAGGCCGCCGACCGGCAACGACGCGAATCCCCAACTGCCGTCGACGAGAACGCGTACGCCGATACCGCACGTGCGCTCGTGCCGGCTGTCGGGATCGGTCGCGTTCTCGAGGTACGCGCGTTCCTCCTCGCACTCGACCAGCCGGACGTCGACGTGTTCGGCGCCCGATCCGGTCGCCGTGTCGAGCGCGGCGTCGAGCAGCGGGGCGGCGGCGTCAGCCGTCGCGAAGCGGCCCCAGGCGTGCGCAGCGTCGTCGGTGCGAACGCTCACGCAGCACCCGACGCGTCGGCCTCGCCGGTGAAGGGGAAGTCCACCCACGCCCGGCGGCGGTGCGCGGCCTCGAAGGCGTTGATGGTCTGCTGCACCAGTGCGCCCTGACGGAAGTCACCCTGGTTCGCCGGCCCGCCGTCGAGGATCTCGGTGGCGAAGTCGGCGACGAGGTTGCTGTAGAACAGCAGCGGCCACGGCTCGAGCGAGGTGCCGCCTTCCGGGAAGAACCGTTGCGGGATCTCACGTTCGACGAACTCCACCGCGTCCTTCGACGCCGTCTTGATCGTCTGGCAGATGCCGTTCTCCTCCACGAGACGCAGGATGATGGCGCCGTCGGAGCCGTAGATGCGCACCTCGATCCCGGGGTAGTTGCCGACCGTGACGAACGACGACTGCACCGAGGCGAGTCCACCGCCACCGAACTCGGCGATGAACATGTCGCCGTCGTCGATGTTCACGCGGGTCAGCTCACCGGTGCTGCGCAGCACGCGCTCCGGGACGAAGTTGCGCATGGTTCCGACCACCGACTGCATCGGCGCGTCCATCCACCAGTGCATGATGTCGATGACCGGCGCGCCGTACCCCTCGATCGACGCGACCTGGATGTGGTCGGGGTCCTCGTGCGCCCGCTCCTGCCGCAACGGCGTCTGGGGGTCGAGCCACTGGCTGTTCTGCTCGTAGGCGTTCACCATGTACGGCGTGCCGACGAAGCCCTGCGCGATGAGTTCGGCGGCGTACATGGTCGCCGGCGCGTAGCGGAACGTGAAGCCCAGCTTGGTCTTCAGGCCCTTGGTCTCGGCGAGGTCGGCCGCCCGGATGACCTCGCGGTAGTCGTGGTGGACGGGCTTCTCGCACAGCACGTGCTTGCCGTTCTCCAGCGCGGCCATGCTGACCTCGAAGTGGCCGGTGTCGGAGGTGACGACGTCGATGACGTCGATCTCCGGGTCCTCGACCAGCTCGCGCCAGTCGGAGGCGACCCGGGCGATGCCGAACTCCTCCCCCACCTGCTTGGCGACCTCGAAGTCCTGGTCGGCGACACCGACGACCTCGCAGCGCGAGTCCCGCTGCCAGCCCGGGATGTGCGACCGCACGGCCCAACGACCGGTTCCGACGACTCCGACGCGCAGCGCGTCACCTGACATGGTCGACACTCTCCTTCAGTTCCTGGGATGACTCGATGGCCTCGGCGGCCCGACGGCACCGGCTGAGGTGTTCGCCGCCGAGGTGGATCAGTTCGGTGGTCCACGTGTCACACGCGGATTCATGCATGGGGCAACGATCGGCGAACCGGCAGGTGACCGGCGCCTCGAGCAGCGAGGGCGGTGCGCCCGCCACGGTGCGCAACCGCTCCCCCCGTGCCACGGCCGAGGGCAACGCCCCGATGAGCGCCCGCGTGTAGGGGTGCCGCGGCGCCGACAGCAGCGTCTCGGTGTCGGCCTGCTCGACGATCTGGCCCGCGTACATCACCGCGACGCGGTCGCAGACCTGTGAGATGACCGCGAGGTCGTGGCTGATCAGGATCAGGCTCATGCCGAGGTCCTGCTGCAACTGCAGCAGCAGACCGAGGATCTGGTCCTGGATGAGCACGTCGAGCGCGGTCGTCGGCTCGTCGGCCACGAGCAGCCGCAGCGGTCGCGCCAGCGCGATGGCGATGAGCGTGCGCTGCAGCATGCCGCCGCTGAACTGGTGCGGGAAGTCGCCGAGCCGGGACTCGGCGGCGGGCAGCCCGACCTGCCGCAGCAGGGCGATCGTGCGTGCCTTGCGCTCCGCGCGCGGCACGCCGGCGGCGGCCAGCGCCTCCGCGACCTGGTCCCCGATCCGCATCACCGGGTTCAGCGAGGTCATCGGGTTCTGCGGGATGAGCGCGACCTCGTTGCGCCAGAGCGAACGCAACTCGCGATCCGACATCGTGACGACGTTGCGCTCCGCCCCGCCGCCCGGCGCCCGCAGCGCCACCGTGCCCTCGACCGTCGTGGCCCGGGTGGGCCGCAGGCCGATCAGGGCGCGGGAGGTGACGCTCTTGCCGGAGCCGGTCTCACCGACGATGCCGAACACCTCACCCTGACGCAGGGTGAAGTCGACCCCGTCGGTGGCGTGCACCGCACCCGAGGGCCCCGGGATCGTGACGTGCAGGTCGCGGACCTCGAGCAGCGGCCGGCTCATGCGTTCCCCCGCAGGGCGTCGTTGAGGCCGTCGCCGATGAGGCTGAGCGAGACACCCAGCAGCACGAGGGCGAGACCGGGGAACAGCGCGAGCGTCGGGTTGGACAGGATGTACGACTGGCCGCCCGAGATCATCGCGCCCCACTCGGGCGTGGGCTGCCGGATGCCGACGCCGAGGAAACCCAGCGAGGCACCGAGCAGGACGTTGCCGACCGCGTCGACCATCGCGAACGTCGTGACCAGCGGCAGGATGGTCGGCAGGACGTGTCGCACCATGATCCGCCACCGCCGGAAACCCAGGCATTTCGCCGCGATCACGTAGCCGTACCCCTTGGCCGACAGGGTCTGGGCGTGCGCGATGCGGGCGTAGCTGACCCAACTCGCGACCCAGAGGGCGATGTAGAGGTTGAACAGCCCCGGGCCGAGCGCGGCGATGATCGCGATGACCAGCACCACGAACGGGAAGGCGAAGAACAGGTCGACGACGCGCATGACGATCGCGTCGAACCAGCCGCCGAGGTACCCCGACAGCAGGCCGATGCCGGTGCCGACGACCAGCGTCACGAGCGTGGCGCCGAAGGCGATACCGAGGTCGTACCGGCCGCCGTAGAGGATGCGGGCGAAGATGTCGCGACCGAACTCGTCGGTGCCGAGCGGGTGCCCCGCGGAGAACGGCGCGGCCAGCGGGTTGACCGGGTCGAGCGAGGTCGGCGACAGCGACGTGAACAGGGGTGCGCCCACGCACGCCACGACGATCACCAGCAGGAGCACGACGCCGATCCACAGCCCGAGCCGGCCGGAGAGCCGCCCCGGCACGGGGATCCGGAGCACGCGGCGGGCGCCCATGGCGCGGGCCACCGCCTGCGGGCCGACCGTGCTGGTGGCGTCGAGGGCGAGGTCGTCGGCGATCGGGCCGGGCTGCTGACTGCCCGGGGAGGTGAGGGTCATGACGACCCCGCCGACACGGCCGCGACGCGAGGGTCGAGCAGCCCGTGCACGGCGTCGGTGAGCAGGTTGACCAGCACGACGAACACCGCGAGCACGAACGCCACCGCCTGCACCACCGGGTAGTCACGGGTGTCGACCGACCCGACGAGCAGCCCGCCCAGACCCGGGATGGAGAAGACGTTCTCGATCACGACGGTCCCCCCGACCAGGAAGGCGAGGTTGATGCCGAACACGACCACCACCGAGCTCAACGCGCTGCGCAGGACGTGACGCCGGACCACCGCACCCGGCGAGATGCCCTTGAGCCTCGCCGTCGTCACGAAGTCCGACTCCAACACGTCGACCGCGCTGGCCCGCAGGCTGCGCACGAGCACGGTGGAGAACGGGATCGCGAGCGTGATGGCCGGCATGATCAGGTGGTAGAGGTGATCGACGAAACCGCCGCCGTACCCACCGATCGGGAACCACGAGAGCTTCAGGCCGAACAGGTAGATCAGGAACACGCCGAGCAGGAACGACGGCAGTGCGTACCCGAGGGTGAAGAACATCCGGGTGCCCTGGTCGAGCACCCCGCCGCGACGCACGGCCGCGGCGATGCCGAGCGGCAGGCTGATGATCACGCACAGCACGCCGGTCATCAGCACCAGCAACAGACTGGGGACCATCCGCTCGCCGATCAGCGCGCCGACGTCGCGCTTGTACTGGTACGACGTCCCGAACTGGCCGCGGAACACCGAGGACATGAAGTGGCAGTACTGGCCGAGCAACGACTGGTTCAGCCCGAGCGACTGCCGCAACTGGGCGCCGGTCGCATCGGTGTAGCGGTTGCCGAGGATCTGTTGCACCGGATCGCCCGGGACGATCCGGATGAGCAGGAAGCTCACCACGCTGATGCCGAACAGGACGGGGATCACGTTGCCGATCCGACTCCACGTGATGCCGGTGCGGTTCATGGTCCTCTCCTTCCGTCTCGATGTCGCGTGCGGCAGATCAGGGCCCGGGATGGGCGCGGCCGGCGCGGGCGGGACGTGCTGCTTGGGTCAGCACGTCCCACCCGGGCGCGGAGCTCAGTGCTTGTCGACGGTGAGCGTCAGCAGGCTGTCGAGGTACGAACCCAGCGGTGAGACCGAGAAGCCCTTGACCCAGGCCCCGGTCGCGTACCGGAACGGTGCGTACGCGAGCGGGATGTACGGCGCCTGGTCCGAGATCGTCTTCTGCACCGTGGCGTAGTCGGCCTGCCGCTCGCCGGCGTCGGTCTCCGACCGTGCCTTCTCCACCAGCGCGTTGGTGGCGGGGTCGCTCCAGTAGGAGCTGAAGACGTTGGCGCCACCGGTGGAGTCGGCGCCGAACGTGGCGACCTCGTCGGGGTCGATGATGTCGTTGGTCCAGTACCGCATGCCCAGGCCGTTGGTGCCGGTGCGCTCCTTGGCGTACGCGGTCGACTGGTCGGAGGAGTCGATGTTGACCGTGATGCCGATCTTGGCGAGCTGGTCCTTCACGACCACGGCCTGCGCCTGGCCCGCCGCGTCGCCGCTCACCGCGACCAGCGGGATGGTGAACCCGTTGGGGTACCCGGCCGTGGCGAGCAGCTGCTTGGCCTTGGTGATGTCAGGGGTGGTGGCGGTGGCCGAGCTGTCCCAGTACAGCGACTTGTACGGGAAGAACGTGGTGGCCGGCACCGCGTTGCCCTGGTACGCGAGCTTGTTCATCTCGTCGAGGTCCAGGGCGAGCTTGATCGCCTGGCGCACCTCGACCTTGTCCAGCGGCTTGGTCTTGACCGGGACGATCATGAAGTCCACGCGGGTCGAGGGGAACAGCCCGACCCGGAGGTCCTTGTTGCTGGAGATCTGCTTGAGCAGGTTGCCGGGCGGGTTCTCGATGACGTCGACCTGCTTGGACTGCAGCTGCAGCACCCGGGTGTTGTCGTTGGTGACGACGCTGATCTCGACCTTGGAGATCTTCGGCTTGGTCCCGAAGTAGTTCGGGTTGGCCGTGAGCGTCACGAGGCTGTTGGGGTCGTAGCCGGTGACGGTGAAGGCGCCGCTGGTGACGGGGTTCTCGAAGAACTTGGCGTTACCGGTCACCTTCGCCTGCGGCAGCACGGAGAAGGCGTACATCGCCAGGTCGGCGAGCATCGGGGCGTGCGCCTGCTTGAGTTTGAACACCACGGTCGTGGCGTCGGTCGCGGTCACCGAGGTGACCGGCGTGACGAGGAATCCCCACCCGTCCTCGACGGCGCGGGCGCGGTTGAACGACCACACGACGTCCTGCGCCGTGATCGTGCTGCCGTCGGAGAACTTCGCCGCTCGCAGGTGGAAGGTGTACGTCAGGCCGTCGCTCGCGATGTCCCAGCTGCTCGCGATGTCCGGGATGATCTTGGTCCCGCTGGCGTCGGTGCGCACCAACCGGCCGTAGAGGTTCTGGTCGATCCAGATGCTCTCGTTCGCCGAGTTCTCCGCCGGGTCGAGCGTGTCGATCGCGACGCCGTTGGCGATCTTCAGGGTGTCGACGGCGCTGGTGGCGTCCGGCGTTCCGGTGCCGTTCGTCGACGACGACGAGCTGCCCCCCGAGCCGCCGCACGCGGAGAGGGCGAGCGCGGCGACGGCGACGGCGGCGGCGACGCCGCGTGAGCGGCGGGTTCGGGCGGTGAGTGGCACGGCTACTCCAGGGTGGGTTCGGTGGGAGCGGATGCGGCTACGTCGCCGGTACGGCTACGGGGTCGAGCAGGTGACACGACGCGACGTGCCCGGGCGAACTCGCGACGGGCAGGGGTTTGACGGTGCGGCACCGTTCCATGACGAACGGGCACCGCGTGTGGAAGGCGCACCCCGCGGGGGGATGGACGGGGTCGGGCAGCTCGCCGTCCGCGGCCGCCCGGGTGGACCGCCGCCGGCCGAGCTTCGGAGCCGCCGCCAGCAGGGACTGCGTGTACGGGTGCTTCGGCTCGGCGAGGACCTCCTCCGCCGGTCCCTGCTCGACGACGCGGCCGAGGTACATGACGGCCACCTCGTCGGCGAGGTGCGCGAGCACCGCCAGGTCGTGGGTGATGAACAGGTAGGCCAGGCCGAGGGTCTCCTGCAGGTCGACGAACAGGTTGAGCACCTGGGCCTGCACGCTGACGTCGAGGGCGGACACCGGTTCGTCGGCGACGATGAGGCGCGGTTCGACCGCGAGTGCACGCGCGATGCTCACCCGTTGACGACCGCCTCCGGAAAGCTGGCCCGGCCGCCGGTCCCGCCACGACACGGGCAGACCGACGCGTTCCATCAGGTCGTCGATCCGCGTGTCACGCTCGGACCTGGAGGTCATGCCGTGCACGCGGAGGACCTCGCCGAGCGTCTGCTCGACGGTGCGGTACGGGTTGATGGAGCTGTACGGGTCCTGCAGCACCACCTGCACGTCGCTGCGGAACGCCCGCTCCTCGCGGCCGTTCATTGCGGCGAGGTCGCGGCCCCGGTAGGTGACGCGGCCCGAGGTCGGGCGTTCCAACCCGAGCGCGAGGCGTCCGAGCGTGCTCTTGCCGGATCCGGTCTCGCCGACCACACCGAGGGTCCGGCCGCGTCGCACCGTCACGTCGACCCCGCCCACCGCCTGCAGCCGTGGACGGTCCGCGCGCTTGGTGAACAGGCGCGCGCCACCACGGACGGGGTAGGTCCGACCGACGTCGTGGGTCTGCAACAGCACGTCGCCGGCGCCCGGTTCGGGCACCGCAGCCTGCTCCGACACGACCACCACCCCGTCCCCGTTCGTTGCCGATTGTCGACAATCAGCACTGTGGACCCGCACCTGGCCGGCCGTCAAGAGGTTCTGCGTTCCGTCCAGGTGACATCGTGTTTCGCCGACATTTCCCGTGCGCAACCAGAGGATCTGCGTGTTCGCCGGTGCTCGACGGCATGGACAAGCGGACCGGGGTGTAGCTACGGTCGGTCGACAATCGACCTCAGGAGGCCGCTCCGTGGCACCCGTCGACGTGATCATCACGTCGTTTCTCGAACCCTCGCTCATCGCGCAGATCGCCGCCGTCGACGACCGCGTCCAGGTGCTCTACGACTCCGCCCTGGTGCCGTCGCCGCGGTACGCCTCCGATCACGGCGGCACCCGCCCCGACCTCGACGCCACCGGTCAGCGGACCTGGGACGACTGGCTCGGCCGGGCCCGGATCGCGTTCGACTTCGACTGGCAGGACCCGGCGGCGCTGCCCGTGCGCGCTCCGCAGCTGGAATGGGTGCAGGCGACGAGCGCGGGCATCGGCTCGTTCGTCACCCGCACCGGGTTGGACCGGACCGACCTGGTCCTCACCACCGCGGCCGGTGTCCACGGCCGTCCGCTCGCGGAGTTCGCCCTCACCGGCGTGCTGCACTTCGTGAAGGGCGTTCCCCATCTGCGCGCGCAGCAGCAGGCGCACCGGTGGGAGCGCTACACGACCCGGTCGGCGCACGGCCTGCGTGCCGTCGTCGTCGGACTCGGTTCCCTGGGCCGGTCGACCTGCGCGTTGTTGTCCGGCGTCGGGTTGCGCGTGACCGGTGTCGGCCGTCCGGGCGGGCACTACGACGTGCCGGCGGCCGAATCCCTCGTGTCCATCGACGATCTTGACGCCGCGTTGGCCGGTGCCGACGTCGTCGTGCTCGCGTGCCCGTTGACCGTGGAGACCAGGGGCATCCTGTCGCGGTCGCGGCTGGAACTGCTCGCGCCGGGCGCGACCGTCGTCAACATCGCCCGCGGCCCGTGTCTCGACGAGGAGGCCCTGCTCGACGGTCTGGTCGCCGGGCGACTCGGCGGCGCCGCGCTCGACGTGTTCGGGGTCGAACCACTGCCTGCCGACTCACCGCTCTGGGACCGCGACGACGTGCTCGTGTCACCCCACTCCGCCTCGACGCTCGCGAGCGAGAACGCCGCGATCGTCGAGTTGTTCTGCGACAACCTGCGCGCCTGGCTCGACGGCCGGGCGTTGACCAACGTCTACCGCCGAGAACTCGGCTACTGATCGCCCGAGGGAGCCCACCATGACATCGCTGTTCCACCTCGCCGTGCCCGTCCACGAACTCGCCGCCGCCGAACACTTCTACGGAGACGTGCTCGGCCTCGACCGCGGTCGCGAGAGCGACCACTGGATCGACTGGAACCTCGGCGGCCACCAGATCGTCACGCACGTCGTCGGCGAACGGTCCCGGCCGGCGGGGTACAGCCAGGTCGGCGACCACGACGTCCCGGTCCCCCACTTCGGCCTCGTGCTGGACCTGCCCGCCTTCCACGAGCTCGCCGACCGGTTGCACGCCGCCGGGCACGAGTTCGTCATCGAGCCGGCGTTGCGGTTCGCCGGCGAACCCGGCGAGCAGTGGACCATGTTCTTCCTCGACCCGTCCGGAAATGCCATGGAGTTCAAGGCTTTCGCCGATCCCGCCCAGCTGTTCGCGGTCTGACGGCCGTGGACGTCACCTTCGACTACACCGACCGCGTCGCGATCGTCACCGGTGCCGCCCGTGGCGTCGGCCGCGCGCTGGTCACCGCCTTCGTCGCTTCCAGTGCCCGGGTGTTCGCCACCGACCGCGACGCCGAAGGCCTCGCCGAGACCGTCGCCCCACACGGCGACCGCGTGGTCTCCCTGGTCGCCGACGTCAGCACCGAGGAGGGCGCCGACGCCATCGTGTCCGGCGCGCTCGTCGCATTCGGCTCGCTGGACTTCTGCGTGAACAACGCGGCCGTCGCTCCGCACGCCGCGCTGCTGGACGAGCGGGTCGAGGTGTGGGACACGGTCTTCGCCGTCAACACCCGCGGCACGTTCCTCATGACCCGCGCGGCCGCACGCGCGCTCATCGCCCGGGGCCGCGGTGGGCGGATCGTCAACTTCTCGTCGGGGGTGAGCACGCGCGGTTCGGCCGGCGCGGCGGCGTACGCCAGCAGTCGCGCCGCCACCGAGGCGTTCTCGCGGGTCGCGGCCATCGAGCTCGCGCCCTACGACATCCTGCTCAACTGCGTGAGCCCGGGCCTCATCGACACCCAGCCCAAGCCGTTACCGCCGTCGATGGCCGCGTCGCTCGCCCAGCGCGTGCCCTCCCTGCCGCTCGCGCGGCCGGGTGAACCCGGGGAGGTGGCCCAGCAGGTGCTCTGGCTGTGCTCGTCGGGGGCGTCGTACGTGCTGGGCTCGGTCCACCACGTCGACGGCGGTGCACAGGTCGGCTCCCGCGCCGGACGGCCGATCGTCGACGAGGACGTGCGCTACGACTGGGTGACCGGCCGCGTCCGCTGACCGCGCCGTCGCGGTGGCGGTGCCGACACCTGGACCAGCCGGTCGGTGAGGTCGTCGAGTTGCGGTTCGAGCGCCGGCCACGGGAAGTACGGCATGCTCGCCCGCAGGGTCGCGAGGCCGTGCAGTCCGACCCACCACCGGGTGGCCGCGTGTTCGGCCGAGGTGGCGTCCGAGGCGCCGCTGTCGATGCAGGCGCGGACGGCGTCGAGCAGCACCGCGAAGGCGTTCGCGCCGACCATGTCCGCCACGCCGGCCGGGGCGCGACGTCCGCCGGGGGCGGCAGCGTGGTGGCGCTCGAACAGCACGCGGTACAGGTGCGTGTGGTCGGTGGCGAAGGCGAGGTAGGCGCGGGATACCGCGCGCAGCCGCGCGACCGGGTCACCGACGCCGTCCGCGGCCGGGCGCAGCGCGTCGGTCAGCCGGTCGAAGGTACGGGCCACCAGCGCGGACAGGATCTGGTCGCGGTCGTCGAAGTGCGGATAGATCGACGGCGCGGTGATGCCGACGGTGCGGGCGACGGCCCGCAGGGTGACGGCGTCGTCGCGACCGGTCTGCTCCAGCAGCGTGCCTGCTGCGGTGATGATGTCGTCGCGCAACTGGGCGCCTTCACCACGCCGGTTCCGCGTACGGCGCACCTGCGTCGGAGCTGTCACGGTTGCTGACCTTACAGGTGCGTGCATACTGGGATGAGCAAACACCCGTAAGGCGTCGAGAGACCGGCGCCGAGGTGGCCCGCTCGAGAGGCGATCCCGTGACTGCAGCCTGGCGCACGACCCGGACCTGGCACCGCCCGCTCGCGTGGTTCGCCCTGGCCATGACCGGCCTCGCCGTGGTCTCGGCCGTCGGGTACGTCGTCGACCCGCGCGTGCTGGTCGGAGTGCCGATCTGGGCGAAACCCCTGAAGTTCTCGATCTCTTTCGCCCTCTACGCCGTGACGCTGGCGTGGATGCTGTCGCTCCTGCAGCGGCCACGCCTGCGGCGCCTCGGCCACCGCGCCGGCACCCTGCTGGCGGTCGCGTCGGGTCTGGAGATGACGGCGATCGTCCTGCAGGTCGTCCGCGGCCGACAGAGCCACTTCAACAAGACGACCACCTTCGACGCCGCCGTCTACGGCCTCATGGGCGTGACCATCGTCGTCATCTTCACCTGCACGATCGTGGTCGCGGTCGCTCTCGCCGCCACGCCGCTCGCCGACCGGGCCGTCACGTGGGCCGTCCGCCTCGGGCTCGGCATCGGCCTGGCCGGCATGGCCGTCGGGTTCCTCATGGTCGTCCCCCGCGCCGCCCAACTCCAGGACGACGACGGCATCATCGGCGCCCACAGCGTCGGGGTCGCCGACGGCGGGCCCAGCCTGCCGTTCCTCGGCTGGAGCACCACCGGCGGCGACCTGCGCATCGCCCACTTCATCGGCATGCACGCCCTGCAGGCCTTGCCGCTGCTCGCCCTCTCACTGTCCCTGCTGCCCGCGGCCGCGCGCCTCACCGCCCGCACCCGCGTGCACATCGTGTTCCTCGCCGCGGCGGCCTACACCGGCGTCGTCGCGCTGACCCTCTGGCAGGCCCTCCGCGGACAGTCCGTCGTCCACCCCGACACGCTCACCGTCGGCGCCGCCACGGGTCTCGCGGTCGCCGTCGGGTCGGGAGTCCTCGCCGTCGTGCTCGACGCACGCCGCCGTGGGG
>CAXUNA010000070.1:0-11272 GCA_964252095.1 uncultured Jatrophihabitans sp.
GCGGTCGACCCGCCCCACCAGCTGACGGGTGTCATCCTCGGCGCGGTGATGTCGTACGTGCTGGTGCCGGCCGCAGGCGGCTCGACCCGGTTGCTGCTGAAGGTCGTCATGGCCCACGGGCGGCTGCTCGCGCCACTGGTCTCGGCGGGCGACCTGGTGATGTCGCGCCGCCAGCTGCTGAACCTGCGGGACCTCGCCGAGGCGGGTTAGTCCACCTCGGTCGCGCGGCGACGCTTGACCAGGTGCCGGGTGACGAGCGCGACGACGACCACCGCGAGGATCGCGAGCGGCGCCCAGGTCAGGTAGCTGCCGACGGTGGACAGCGCGCTCGCGAACGCCCACCCGAGCAGGACGACGCCCGACCCCCAGATGATGCCGCCGGTGGCGTTCCAGGCGAGGAACGTCGGGTAGTGCATGCGTGAGCTCCCCGCGGCGAACGGCATCACGGCGCGCAGGAACGCCGTCAACCGCGCGAGGAAGACCGCCACTCCCCCACGGCGGTCGAGCGCCCGGTCGACCGCCTGCCACCGCTCGGCACCGACCCAGCCGCCGACCCGCGAGTTGCGCAGCCGGTCGCCGTAGTGCCGGCCCACCTCGAAGCCCACGGTGTCCCCGACGATCGCGGCCACGACCGCCACCACGATCGTGACCGACAGGTGCAGGGAGCCGAAGTGGCAGAACGCGCCCGCGACGAGCAGTGCGGTCTCCCCCGGCAGGACGAACCCGACGAGCAGTGCCGCCTCGGCGAACACCAGGAAACCGGCGATGACGTACATCCACGATCCGACGGCGTCCCCGACCGAGGTCAGGATGTTCTCGAACACCGCGCGCTCAGGCGGTCAGCAGCACGGACGGGGGCACGGCGACGACGTTACCGCTGTGCTCCCGCCGGGCGACGAGGAAGACGGTCGCGCCACCGCGAAGTGGATCACCGTTGCGTCGCGCAACGATCTTGGTCGCTGCAGTCCTCCGTCAGTACGGCTCGACGGCCGGGCCGTCGGGGACCGACGGGTCGAGCCGGTGTGCCGCCCGCTGGCCCCGGGAACCGACCGGCTCCGAACGCGTGGCGCCCGCCAGCCCGAAGCCCTCCGGCATGTTCACGTAGACCGTCTCGTGACCGCCGAGGACGTACGTCTCGTGGTAGACGCCGACGTCGCCGTTGTCCTTGACCCGCCGGTTGAACTCCCGCCAGGCCGGCAGGTGCGACTGGTCACGCGCCGTCGCGTAGGCGTCGAGCTGGGCCGCGGAGGCCCAGTACTGCACGGTGAGCACCGTCAAACCGCTGACGAACGTTGTTGCCTGCAACAGTCCGAGCTCGGGCCGACGAGTCAGTTCTGTGAGCATCTTCGGCATCTGCTGTGCGACCGGCAGCCACTTCCACGGTTTCCACGGCCGGTTCACCCGCATCCCGATGAGGAACACGACGGTGCCGTCCGGCGCGGCGGAGGTCGTCCGCCCGGTCCTGATCGTCTTCACCCCGCCGATCCTGCAGCGGTCCGCAGCGGCTGTCGAGGGAGCGCGCCACGCCGTGGGGCGCGTCAGCCGGACACTGCCGACTTCGGCACCCGCACCAGCCAGACCAGCGCGAGGACGGGCAGGACGAGCGGGAGGTACCCGTAGCCGTTGCCGTAGCCGGACCACACCGTCTGGTCGGGGAAGTCCTGCCGTGCGGCGTAGCTGAGCGTCCCGACCACGAGTACCCCGATCAACTCGACGCTGCAGGCGACGAACGCCGCTCGGCGCGCGTCGCGGATCAGGGCGACGAACGCGCCGATGTAGATCACCGCGGCCACCGCCGAGAGCACGTACGCGGTCGGCGCCCGGTGGAACATCGTCGCGAGCTGGTACACCGAACGCCCGGTCGCGGCGACCGCGAGCAGGCCGTACAGGAAGGTCAGCACCCGCCCCGGGCCGGTACGCAGCGCGGGACGACGGGATTCAGCCACCGGGACTCCAGATCTGGTTGACACGCGCGAACAGCACGCAGACGACGAGCGCGCCGAACCCCAGCACGATCGGTCCCCACCGGCTGCGCTCGGCGAGCGCGAGCACCGCCGCCACCGGCATCACGAGCGCGATGCCGACGAGGTACACCACGACGATCCCGAGGCTCGGCGGGTGGTGGCCGCGGGCCAGGTCGACCACGCGGACGACGACGTACACGAGCACGGCCAGCTCGAGCACCGCGGCCGTCGCGAGCTCGACCCGTTCGACCGGCCGGTCACGGAGCGCGCGAACGCCTGCAGCCACCATCGTGCCGACGGCGAGCACGAGACAGACGATCGTCACGACGCCTGTCACGGCTACCCTCCGCCCCTCGACCGGCCGACCCGGTACCGCCACGATGCCAGGCCACCCCGCCGTCCGGCCCGCCGCGGTCGCCACCGCGTCGCGGGAGTTAGGATGACCTAACCACTGAGGAGACGAGGGTCAGATGGCAGACAGCGGACGCCGGCGCGAGCAGCGCCCTCCGGCCGAACTGCAGGTCGTGGAGCGCATCCAGCTGAACCACCACACCGTGCGCATCGTTGTCGGCGGCAACGGTTTCGGGCAGTACAACGACAACGACTCCACCGACAAGTACGTCAAGCTGCTGTTCACCGACCCGGCCGGGGACCAGGTGCGTCGCACCTACACCGTGCGCCGCAGCGATCCGGCGAACCAGCGACTCACCCTGGACTTCGTCGTCCACGGCGACGCCGGCATCGCCGCCCCCTGGGCCCGCGGCGCCGAGCCGGGTGATCTGCTCCGCCTCAACGGTGCCGGCGGCGGCTACCGCCCCGCCGAGGACCTCGGCACCCACCTGTTCCTCGGTGACGAGTCCGCGCTCCCGGCGATCAACGCGGCGCTCGAGGCCCTCCCGCCGACCGCGCGCGGTACCGCGTTCCTCGAGACGAGCAAGGTCGACGGCAGCCTCGACGTCGACGTCCCCACGGGCGTCGAGGTCGTCTGGTTGGAACGGCCCGAGCCGGGCACGACCCCTCAGGCGCTCGCGAACGCGCTCGCCGAGCGGGAGTGGCCGACCGGCGGCGTCGACGTGTTCGCGCACGGCGAGCGCGAGTCGATGAAGGCGGTCCGCAAGGTCCTGCGCGACGTGACCCGCGAGACCGACCGGGTGTCGATCTCGGGGTACTGGGCCTACGGCCGCACGGAGGACCGGTTCCAGGCCGAGAAGCGCGAACCGATCGGCGACATCGACGGCTGATGCCGCCGAAGCGCGTCGTGCGGGCGCGCCGGGACGGGGCCTCAGGCGGGCCGCCACGTCGTCTCCGCGCGGACCACCACGACGGCGACCACGACGAACGCGACCGCCACGAGGACCGCCGCCCACCGGCCGTCGTCCCCGCGTGCCTGCGCGATCGTTGCCGGCAGCACCAGTACCGACACCCCGAGGTACGCGAGGTGGTTGGCGAGCTCGCGAGGGTGGTGTCCGCCTGCCAGGCCGATGACCGCCAGCACGGCCTGCACCACGAGCAGGACCTCCGCACCGGCGAGCGCCGGCGCCACCCTGCGCCACCGGTACCGGCCGGCGGCCGTCGCCACCAGGACGACCACCGCGGCGAGCAGCGAGGCGACGGTGAGCGCCGCGGTGACGGAGTCGATCACGCGGCCGCGGCGGCCCGTGCCGCCTTCGCCGCCTGCTGCCGCTTCCTCGTCCCGCGCCGGAACAACCAGGTCGAGACGCCCGTGATCATCAGCCCCAGCGGTGCCATCCCGAGGACGAACCAGACGATGCGCCACCACGCGTTGACGTTCCAGCCGAAGTGGGTGGGCTCGAGGTACTTGTCGTAGAACCGGTTGGACAGCGCACCCTCGCCGTCGTCGAACACCACGATGTTGGAGGCGTTGTGAGCGTCGACGAGCACGTAGGCGTCGCCGCTGTAGATGGCGCGGCCCCGGCTCGACGCGTACCCGGTGACGACGTCGATCTCGTACCAGTCGGCGTCCTCGCTCGGGAGCCCGATCCACTGGGCCGTGCCGGGGACGCGGGCGAGCGCGGTCGACACCGCGGTGTCGGTCCCGATGTCCGGCCGGTCCGCCGTCGCCGGGTCGGGCGTCACCGCGAAGTCGGGTTCGGTGGTCTGCTCACCGCCGGTCAGCGCGAGCCACGCCTTCTCCACCACGGGGAACTCGAACGCGGCGCCGGTGATCCCCCACATCAGGATGAACGGCACCGCGACGATGCCGAACACGTTGTGCAGGTCGTAGTCGCGGGCGAACCGTCCCTTGCCCGTGCGCACGCGGAAGCCGTGGCGCCACTTCCCGCGACCGGGCCACCACGTCACCACGCCGGTGACCGCCAGCAGGATCATCAGCAGGCCGAGGACACCGAGGACGACCGCGGCCCAGGTGATGCCGGTGAGGAAGGTCGTCCCGAGCGTCGGCACGTCCGCGCCGAGCCAGCTCACGTAGCCGGGGTAGCCCTCGCAGGTCAACGCGCAGTCGTGCAGGTTGACGAGGAAGCCCATCACCCCGCCGTCGGTGTCCGTGTGGCCGTTGATCCGCCCGCTGCCGGGGTCGACGGCGTAGACGGTCCGGTAGTCGGCGTTGCCGACCATCCACACGCCGTCGTCGCGACCGGCCCAGATCGGCGTGAAGTCCGGCTCGGCGGCGGCGACGACCTGGATCGCCTCCTCCGCGCCGATGTCGCCGCCGGAGCTCGCCTGGTACAGGTTCGAGTGCGTGACGCGGAAGTACTCGGCGTCGTACAGCAGGACCGCGCCCGAGGTCGTCTCGAGCACCAGCAGCAGGCCGAGGACCAACGACGGCCACCGGTGAATCAGCACCAGCGCGCGACGTACCGGCCGCCGGCCACGTCGCCTCCCCGTGCGCCTCGCCCGGGCGACCGCGACCTCGGTCGCGGAGTGTGCGAGCAGCGCGACGTCGTCCGCGGGGTCCTCGGGCGTGCGCTCGTCCAGGGTCGTCACGATCGAGCAGGTTAGCCTCAGCTAACGTCTACATGTCAAGCAGGGCGGTCGACCGTCCCCGGTGTTCAGAAGCCGGGGAAGACCGCCCGCAGGTCGTCGAGCGAGACCGCGCCCGAGACGATGGCGCCACCGAGGTGGGCGTCGCCGAGTCGGCCGGTCAGCAGCCGGACGGCGGCGTCGGCGCCGCCCGTGAGGGTGGCCGTGGGGGTCACGGCGTCCGCGGTGACGGACACGCTGTCGTCGACGACCAGCGCGAAGCCCGTGCCCTCGACGTCGACGACGACGGACGAGGCGAGGGCGTCGGCACGGCCGATGAAGCCGAGCAGGAACCCCAGTTCGCCCGCGAACTGCTCGAGCAGCACGGCGGCCGTGGCGTCCGCGACCACAGCGGCCGGGTCGACACCGACCCGGACGTCCCAGGCGTGCAGGGCGAGTTCGTCGAGACGCAGGCCCGCGAAGCCGGCCACGGACAGCGGGCCCGGACCGAACCCGACGGACAGCCGCAGGTCTTCCCGCTGTCCGGCGTCGATCGCCTCGAAGCGCTCGGTCAGCGCCGCGTTGCCGGTGACGAAGCCGTCGGCCTGCTCGCGTGGGCTCAGCGCGTTCCAGCGGTCCCACACGGACTGGTTGAACCCGTCACCGGGCGCGTCACCACCGAGGGCGGCAACGAGGCCGGCCCCGGTGATCTCCGCGCCGCTGCCGAGGTGGGACAGGGTGTCGGCGATCGTCCACTCGGACGCACCGGACGGCCCGGTGAGCTGGTCGTCGGTGAGCCGCTGCACCACCGCCGCCAGGGTGTCGTGTTCGGCGCGCAGCGCGGCGATGGTCCGGTCGGCGAGAGTCGTCATGGGTGGAGCCTGCCAGACGCTGTACCGCGGCACGGGAACTCGGACTAGCGTCACAGGGACCCGACGTCGAGGAGTCAACGATGACCACCACAGCCCCGGATGTCCGTGTCGCACAGGGCGAACTGCACGGAACGGTCGATCACGGCGTGGCCGCGTACCTCGGCATCCCCTACGCCGCCGCCCCGTTCGGCGAGCTCCGGATGCGCCCGCCCGCACCGGCTCCGACGTGGAGCGGTGTCCGGGACGCCACGGCGTACGGCCCGACGGTTCCCAAGGGCGACTACCCGCCGCAGTACCAGCAACTGTTGCCCGAGGTCACGATCGCCGGTGACGAGTGCCTGAACCTCAACGTGTGGACGCCCGACCCCACGGCCGCCGGTCTGCCGGTGTTCGTGTGGATCCACGGCGGGTCCTTCATGAACGGCTCGGGATCGGTCGCCGCGTACCGCGGATCGTCGTTCGCCCGCGACGGCGTCGTCTGCGTGACGATCAACTACCGTTTGCAGGCCGAGGGATTCCTCCACACCGCCGACGGCACGAGCAACGTCGGGCTGCTCGACCAGCTCGCCGCGCTCCGGTGGGTGCAGGACAACATCGCCGCGTTCGGCGGGGATCCGTCGAAGGTGACGGTCGGCGGTGAGTCGGCCGGGGCCATGAGCGTGACGACGCTGCTGTCGATGCCGAGCAGCCGCGGGCTGTTCCGGGCGGCGATCACGCAGAGCGGCGCGGCGGCCCACACCATGACGCCGGAGACGGCCGCCAAGGTGACGGCACTGCTCGCCGCCGAACTCGGGGTCGACCCCACCACCGCGGCGATCTCCCAGCTGCCGACCGAGCAGGTGCAGAAGGCGGCCGAGGCGCTGACCAACGAGGTGCAGACCGCGCCCGACCCGGCCAAGTGGGGCGAGCTCGCCCTCAGCCTGCTGCCGTTCATGCCGACCGTCGACGGCACCGTGCTCGAGCGGGCACCCCTGGCCTCCTTCACGTCCGGCACCGGTGCCGAGGTCGCGTTGCTGACCGGCACCAACAGCGAGGAGTCACGGCTGTTCCTCGCGGCGCCCGGGGTCATCGGGCTGCTCGACGAGCCGACCGCGCGGCTCGGGGTCGGTGCCTACGGTGTCGATGTCGACGCCGCGTGGGCGGCGTACTCGCAGGACGGCGCCCGGCCCGGCGACACCCTGGCGGCGATCGTCACCGACTGGTTCTTCGAGATCCCCGCCATCCGCGTCGTCGAGGCACGCGGCGCGGCGCCGAGCTGGGTGTACCGCTTCGACCACCGCTCCCCGGCGCTCGCCGGCGAACTCGGCGCCGCGCACGCCACCGAGATCCCGTTCGTGTTCGACACCCTCGACACCCCCGACGCCGCCGCGCTGTGCGGGGCCGACGCACCGCAGTCCCTCGCGGACTCCGTCCACGCCGCCTGGGTCGCGTTCATCCGCGACGGCGCGGCGGAATGGCCTCGCTACGACGCGACGTCCCGCACCACACGGGTGTTCGGCGGCGAGGACGAGGGGGTCGTCGAGGACCCGCACGCCGACCGCCGGCGGTTGTGGGACGGCATCCGCTGACGGTCAGCTGCTCTCCGGGCGGCGCGCGGTGGACAGCGTGGCCATCGCCTGTGCGAGGCGGGCGTGGATCTCGGCGGCGGCGACGTCGCCCGCCTGCAGCGACCAGGTCGCCTGCTCGGCGTGGTTGACCGAGAGCCGGACCAGGTCGACCGTGTCGGCGTTGCCGACCACCGCCTCGAGCGGCTGGTCGGACGTCGGCCCGGTCGCCTCCTCGGCGATCACACCACCGCGGACCCGCTGTGCGCCGACGGTCTCGGCGAGCAACGAGAGGTCACGGGCGGCCGTCGCGGTCGACGCGCCCGTGAGGGCCGCAGCCTCCGCGACCGACAGCGCGCCGTTCTCCGCCAGGGCCGCCTTCAGCATGCGCAACCGTCGTTCGGCGTGGGCGCCCGACGTCAGCATCGAGGTCACCGGCCGTGGCATCACAGTCGCTGCCGCCTGGCGAGGAAGGTCTGCGCCAGCACGACGAGCACCAGGAACCCGCCGTTCACGACGGCCTGGTAGTTGGAGTTCAGCGAGATCTTCGAACCGAGCTGGTTGATGATGTTGGCGATCACGCCGAGGATGACGACGCCCGCGAGCGTCCCGCCGGTGGTGCCGGCGCCGCCGGAGAGCAACGTGCCGCCGATGACCACGGCGGAGATCGCGGAGAGCTCCAGCCCGACGCCCACCGTCGTCACACCCGAGGAGCTCTGCGCGGCGGCCATGGCGCCACCGAAGCCCGCGAGCATCCCGGACATGACGTAGACGCTGACCGTCACCCGCCGGACCGGCAGCCCCATGAGCCGGGCGGCGTCGGATGCCCCACCGATCGCGAGGACGGTCTGGCCGAACCGCGTCCGCTGCAGCAGCACCGTCCCGAGCAGGTACAACCCGACCGCGATGTACACGGGATAGCCGATGCCGAGGGCGGTCTCCTGGCCCATGGTCGCGAACGCCGAGCCGGCCGGGACCAGGTAGGTCGTCGCGCCCTCGTCGGTGAGCGAGAGCAGCAGGCCGCGCGACAACAGCAACGTCACCAGCGTGACGATGAACGGCGCCATGCCCACCCGCGCGACGAGGACACCGTTCAGCAGGCCGATCGCGCCGCACACCGCGAGCGGGACGACGAGCGCCCACACCGTACCGTACTGCGACGCCCAGGCCGCGACGACACCGCCGAGGGCGTAGACCGATCCGACCGACAGGTCGATGCCGCCGGTGAGGATCACGAACGTCATCCCGAGCGCGACGACCGCGAGGAACGAGCTCTGCAGGGCGATGTTGGAGAGGTTGTCGCCGGTGAAGAAGGTGTCGAAGGACGCCGAGGCGACCGCCACGAGGATGACCAGCACCACCAGCGAGCCACGGCGTTGCGCCGCCGCGGCGATCCGCTCGCGCCGCGGCGTGCGTTCCTGCGCGACCTCGGTCGTCGAGGACGTGACCGGCCCGCGCGGCGGGGGCGACGCGCTGTCGCCCAAGCTCGCCGAGATGGTGCTCATGCCCGCCTCCGGATGATCTGCAGGTAGATCGCGATGAGGATGATCCCGGCCTGCACCATCTGCGCGGTGGAGTCCGGCAGGTCGTGGGAGATCAACGTGGCGCGGATCAGTTGCATCAGCAGGGCGCCCGCCAACGTGCCGAGGATGCGGACCCGGCCACCGGTGAGGGGCGTTCCGCCGACGACGACCGCCGTGATCGCCGAGAGCTCGATGAGGTTGCCGAGGTTGTTGGGCGTGCTCGCCGTCAGGCGCGCGGTGGCGACCACACCGGCGATGGCCGCGAGGACACCGGAGATGATGTAGACGGTCATGAGCGTGCGCCGCACGGGCAGGCCGGCGAGCTGGCTCGCCGTGCGGTTGCCGCCGATCGCGACCAGGCGTCGGCCGAAGGTCGTGAACCGCACGACCAGACCGATGACGATCGACAGCACCGCGGCGAGCAGGACCGTCTCGGGGATGCCGAGGAGGTCGTCCCGGCCGAAGCCGAGCACCGTGGAGTTGAGGATCTGCTTCTGGGTGCCGCCGCCGATGACCACCGCCAACCCGCGGCCGCCGACGAGGATCGCGAGCGTGGCGACGATGGGTTGCACCCCGACGAACGCCACGAGCACGCCGGCGAGCGCACCCGTCGCGACGCCGGTGACCACGGCCGCGATGACGCCGAAGACCCAGCCGTACCCGAGGTAGAGCGGGAGGACGGCCGCGGAGATCGCCATGACCGACCCGACCGACAGGTCGATGCCCTCGGTGCCGATCACCAGCGCCATGCCCAGCGCGACGATCACCACGGGGACGACCTGGATCAACTGGGTGCGCAGGGTGTCGACCGTCGCGAAATTCCGCGTGATGACGAGGTTCAGCACGATGACGACGACCAGCGCGAGGTACACGCCGTTGTCGCTGATCCAGTCACGGTCGATCCGCTGCCACTGCGGGCGGGTGCGCGGACGGGTGAGGGTGTTGGTCACGAGGCTCCCGGCCCGTCGTCACTGCTGACGGCCAGCGCGGCCATCAGGCTCTCCTCCGACACGTTGCCGCCGGTGAGGGTCTCGATCACGGCGCCGTCCTTGAGCACGACGATCCGGTCCGATCCCTCCACCAGCTCCTCGAGCTCGCTGGAGATCAGGGTCACCGCGAGGCCCTCCTTGGCGAGTTCGCCGATCAGGGCCTGCACCTCGGCCTTGGCGCCGACGTCGATGCCGCGCGTCGGCTCGTCGAGCAGCAGCACCTTCGGCCCGGTCGCCAGCCAGCGGGCGAGCAGCACCTTCTGCTGGTTCCCACCGGAGAGCTCACCGACCTTCTGGTCGGGCGAGGAAGCCTTGATCTGCAGGCGTTTCATGAACACATCGACGACCTTGTCCTGCTTGGCGCGCGACACCAGACCGCCGCGGGACAGCTGTGGCAGCGCCGCGAGCACGATGTTCTCGCGGACCGACAGCGTGGGGACGATGCCCTCGGTCTTGCGGTCCTCCGACAGCAGCACGATCCCGGCGCGCAGCGCCGCGGCCGTGGTACGCCGCCGCAGCTTCCGGCCGGCGACGTCGACCTCGCCGTGGTCGAGCGGGAACGCCCCGACGATCGCCTTCGCGGTCTCCGACCGGCCGGCGCCGAGCAGGCCGCCCAGTCCGACGATCTCGCCCGGGCGGACGTCGAACGACACCCCGTGCAACGCATGGCGCCGTTCGAGGTCGCGCACCCGGAGCACCGGTTCGCCACGCGCCTCGCTGCTGTCGTCGAAGGCCGTCACGCCCTCGCGGCGCACCGCCTCGAGGTCGCGGCCGAGCATCGCGGAGACCAGCTGCGGCCGGTCGATGTCGGCGAGCCGTCCGGTGCGGACGACCTTGCCGTCTCGCATGACCGTGACGGCGTCACAGATCCGGTACAGCTCGTCCATCCGGTGGCTGACGTACACGACCGCCACCCCGCGGGCCTTCAGCAGTTCGATGACCCCGAACAGCGTCTCGACCTCACGCGCCTCGAGCGAACTGGTCGGTTCGTCCATGATCACGACCCGGGCGTGCACCGAGACCGCACGGGCGAGGGCCACCATCTGCTGCAGCCCGAGGCCGAGCGAACGCAACGGGCGGGTGACGTCGAGGCGGATGCCGTACTCGTCGAGCACGGCACGCGCCTCACGGTTCATGCGGCGGAAGTCGATCATCCCCAGCCGGCGCGGTTCGCGGCCCATGGCGATGTTGCGGGCCACGCTCTGCAACGGGATGAGGTTGACCTCCTGGTAGATCGTGCTGATGCCGGCGGTCTGGGCGGCCGCGGGAGAGGCGAAGCGGACCGCTTCCCCCGCGAGCTCGACCACACCGGCATCCGGCTGGTAGACGCCGGTCAGCACCTTGATCAGGGTCGACTTGCCGGCGCCGTTCTCGCCGACCAGGGCGTGGGGGTGCTCCCGGGGGCGGGGGGGGGCCACCCCCGCGCCCGCCCCGCCCCCC
>CAXUNA010000071.1:0-11258 GCA_964252095.1 uncultured Jatrophihabitans sp.
GGCCCGCACGGCAGCGTGACGCGGGCCGACGTCGAGGCCGCGGTGGCCCCGCCGGCCCCGGCGACCGACCCGGCCCCCACCGCCCGGAGGGTCGGCGGTCCGCGGGAGGAACGGATCCCGGTCAAGGGCATCCGCAAGCACACCGCGGCGGCGATGGTGGCGTCGGCGTTCACCGCGCCGCACGTGACCGAGTTCGTCACCGTCGACCTCACCGCGACGATGGAGCTGCGCGACCGGGTCGCCGCCCGCCGCGAGTTCCGCGACGTCAAGCTGTCGCCGCTGGTGTTCGTCGCCCGGGCGCTGCTGCTCGCGATCCCGCGGACCCCGGGCGTCAACGCCAGCTGGGAACAGGGCACGGACGGCCAGGCGACGATCGTGCGCAAGCACTACGTCAACCTCGGCATCGCCGCGGCGACCGAGCGCGGCCTCGTCGTGCCGAACATCCCCGACGCCGAGACGCTGTCACTCCGCGAGCTCGCGGGCGCCATCTCCGACCTCGCGACCGTGGCGCGGGCCGGGAGGACGGCGCCGGCCGCGCTGTCCGGCGGAACCGTCACGATCACCAACATCGGGGTGTTCGGCATCGACGCCGGCACACCGATCCTCAACCCCGGCGAGGCGGCCATCCTCGCCGTCGGCGCGGTCCGGCGGGCCCCGTGGGTCGTGGTCCGCGACGGCGTGGAGTCGATCGAGCCGCGGTGGGTCACCCAGCTCGCGTTGTCGTTCGACCACCGGCTGGTCGACGGCGCGGAGGGCTCGCAGTTCCTCGCCGACATCGCTTCTGTCCTGACAGATCCCGGTTTGGCTCTGCTCTGAGTCAACGTCCATCAGGTGAATGAGAGCTTGCGCCTACGAATCGAAGGTGAAGCGGGCCACTGACCCGGGAATGATTCGGTCGTCAGGGGTATTGTCTCCTTCGGGACGCCAGAGCCGGCGTGCCGATCGAAGGAGAACGTCATGAGCACCGCCCACCGCATCTCGAGCACCGCCCGCGCCCGTCTGCGCGAGCGTCGCAACCGCCGCGCGTTCACGCGGGCGTACGAGCAGGCCTCGCCCACCATGCAGGCCGAGCTGCTCGCCCTTTCGCAGTACCAGCAGATCGGTCACTGACCGCTCCGCACCCGTACGCCACGAAGCCCGGTCCACCCGCGAGGGTGGGCCGGGCTTCGTCGTCTCGGCGTCCGGGCGTCAGTAGTTCATGAAGCCGTTCGAGCTCAGGACGATGAGGCCGAGGATCGACAGCAGCGTCACGATCGCGCCGATGATGATGCCGGCGATCGCGAGGCCCCTGTACTTCGCGCCGCGGTTCGCGCGGTTGAGACCGATGATGCTGAAGATCAGCCCGAGCGGCCCGAGCACGATCCCGAAGAGCAGGAAACCGACGAGCGCGACCACGAACCCGGCGATCGCGAGGCCGTTGCCCGGCCGGGCCTGCTCGTTCGGGTACCCGCCGGGCGTGCCGTAGGCCGGCGCGTTGCCGTAGGCCGGCGCGTTGCCGTACCCCTGCTGCCCGTCGCTCGGCGGCGGCGGGTAGGAAGGCTGGGACGGGGTGTTCGGGTCGTACGTCATGGGACTCCCTCGGCGTCGGATCGCTGTGGGGACGTCTTACCGGTCAGACATCACCGTCTAACACCTGACGCCACATCTGAGGAGAACCCACCGGTGGACTACACGAAGCTCGGCAGCTCCGGACTCGAGGTCTCGCGGCTGTGCCTGGGCTGCATGAGCTACGGCGCGTCGGACCAGGGAACGCACGCCTGGACGCTCGACCAGGAGGCCACCGACGGGTTCGTCCGGCAGGCCCTCGACGCCGGCATCACCTTCTTCGACACGGCCAACGTCTACTCGCTCGGTACCAGCGAGGAGTACGTCGGTTCGGCCCTGGGGCGGATGGCCGCGCGCGAGGAGGTCGTCATCGCGACCAAGGTCCACGGCCGGATGCGGCCCGGGCCGAACGGCGGCGGGTTGTCCCGCGCCGCGATCATGACCGAGATCGACGCCTCGCTGCGCCGGCTCGGCACCGACCACGTCGACCTCTACCAGATCCACCGCTTCGACCCGACGGTGCCGATCGAGGAGACGATGGAGGCGCTGCACGACGTCGTCCGCGCCGGCAAGGCCCGCTACCTCGGGGCGTCGTCGATGTGGACGTGGCAGTTCGTCACCGCGCAGAACGCCGCCGAGCGGCACGGGTGGACGAAGTTCGTCTCCATGCAGGACCACCTCAACCTGCTCTACCGCGAGGAGGAGCGGGAGATGCTGCCGTACTGCGAGGCCACCGGCGTCGGCGTCATCCCGTGGAGCCCACTCGCCCGCGGCAAGCTGACCCGGCCGTGGGACACGACGACCGCCCGCAGCGAGACCGACGAGTTCGGCAAGAACCTCTACCGCGACGAGGACGAGCAGATCGTCGACGCCGTGGGTGAGATCGCGGAGCAGCGTGGCGTGCCGCGGGCCCAGGTGGCGCTGGCGTGGGTGTCACGCCACCCGGCGGTGACCGCGCCGATCGTCGGTGCCACGAAGCCCCAGCACCTCACCGACGCCGTGGCCTCCCTCGACCTGCAGCTCACCGACGACGAGGTCGCCCGACTCGAGGCCCCGTACCGCCCGCACGAGGTCGCCGGGTTCTGAGGTCGCCGGGTTCTGAGGTCGCCGGGGTCGTCGCCGGTCAGGGGCAGATGCACCCGCGGGTCAGGGTGCCGGTGGCGGTCGCCGCGCAGTACCGCGTCGAGAGCGCGTCGTGGTCGGCGGCCCGGTGCTCGCACATCTGGCACCGGCCCTCGGCGTCCGCAGCGGCGTCGGTGGCGGTGGTGGTGCGGGGAAGCGTGGTCGTGTCCATGACGGACAACCTGACTCGGCCGCATCGGCGACCGGCGGCAGTGGAACTCCGGGAACGGCAGTCGATGACATCGACGCGCGAGAAGGGCCCGGACAGCTCCCACGGTACGCGGCGGGGATCGGTCGATCAGCCGATCAGCGCGCGGCGGAGGCGGTCGGTGTCGGCGTCGGTCCAGCCGGCGGAGGCGAGGAACGCCGCCGTCCCGCCGAAGTGCTCGTCGATGGCGGCGAGGACAGCGGGCATGGTGCCGGCCCGTGGCGAGTGCTCCTCGACGGTCGTCTCGGCCACGTCGTCGTGGTAGGTCGGGGAGTTGACCAGCCGGTCGAGGATGGCGGCGGCGTTCGGGACGGTGGCGAGGTAGTCCGCCTCGATCGCCTCGCGGTCGACGCCGATCAGGTCGAGCGCGAGCGCCACGACGGTGCCGGTGCGGTCCTTGCCGGCCGCGCAGTGCACGATCGTCGCGCCGCCCTCGTCGGCCGCCTCGGCGATGTCACGCAGGGCGGCGACGATGGAGTCCGGCCGCTGCCGGAGGTACCGCAGGTACACCCGCGCGATGCCGGCCTCCGCCCAGCCCTGGACCTCGTCGTCGGGCTCGCGGTGACGACGCTCGCCGGGCTTGCGGGCCCAGGGCAGGATGTCCGGGCCGTCCGGGCCGTCGATCTCCGCCACGGCGGCGGCGTCGGTCTTGTCGCCGACCTCGGGGAACAGCGACAGGTGGTCGACCCGCACGCCGGGAACGTCGTCGAGCCGGCCGGGGCCGGTCCCGCGCAGTTCGACGCCGGTGCGCAGGTCGACGACGCGCTTGACGTGCAGGTCGTCGACGAGGCGCCGGATGTCGGAGGCGGTGAGGTCCTGCAGGTTGTCCGAGCGGATCAGGACGTCGTCGCGGACCTTGCCGCTGCCGTCCGCGAGCGGGAGACCGCCGACGTCGCGGGTGTTGACCGTGCCGTCGAGTTCGATGTCCGCCACACCTGCGAACCTACCGAGCGGCCCGAGGGCCTCAGCCCGTCGCCGCCTGGAGGGCCGTGTACGCGCCGAGCACGTCGGTCTCGGCGTTCAGCGTCACCTCGGTCGTGAGCCACGACCGGCCGAGGCTCTCGATCCGCGGATCGGTGACGGTGTGGGTACCGCCGTCCGGGGTCACGAGGGTCGCGGTGCTGCCCGCCACCGACACCTCCGTGTACAGCACGGAGTCCGTCGGGAGCGCCGCGTACGGCCCGTAACTCAGGGCGACCGGTGCGCCGTGGTCGAGCACGAAGTACGCCCAGTAGTCGAGGCCGATGACGACGTGGATGCCGGCGCCGGCCGTCGTCGCGTCGCGCAGCGGCCCGTCGAACGCGCCGAGCAGGATGCCCGACCCGTTCGTCGTCCGGCCGCCGGTGGCGTCGAGCTGGAACCAGGCGCCGATGAACGAGATCGGGGCACCGAGATCCGCCTGCTGGTACGCGGCGCCCGGACGGGGCCGGCCGAGTGAATCGCTGCTGAGCCGCAGGGCACCGTCCCGCGCGACGAGGTCCAGCGCGCCGGTGTACGAGTAGGCGTGGCCGGAGTTGGCGCGCGGCAACCGACCGCATTTGCCCTGGTAGGTGTCGTGGAAGACCGCGCCGCCGGGGGTGGCCGCGACGGCCGGAGCCGCATCGAGGACCGCGGCTCCCGCAGCGCCGGCGGCGCCCAGGGATCCGGCGATCAGGAAGCGGCGGCGGCTCGTCACGACGCGGACCGTATGACAGGAAACCGTTGTTCGCACAGTGGATCTTGCGGAAACCGCCCATACCGCCGCGAGCCGGAAACACCACGAGCCCGCCCCGACGTCGTTGTCGGATGCGGGCTCGCGAGTGGACTCAGGAGCGGGTCAGAACGCCTCTTCCGCGACGTCCATGAGCGCGTTGTCGGTGCCCTCGACGATCTTGCGACGGCCGCGGATCTCCGGGAGCACCGTCTGGGCGAAGAAGCGCGAGACGGCGACCTTGCCCTCGTAGAAGGCACGGTCGGCGGCCGAGAGACCGTTGCCGTCGAGCTTGGTCAGCGCGATCGAGGCCTGGCGGAGCAGCAGGTACCCGATCAACAGGTCGCCGAGCGTGAACAGCAGCCGGGTGGTGTTCTGGCCGACCTTGTAGAGGTTGCGGACGTCGTCCTGGCTGCTCTGGGCGAACCCGATGAGCGCGCCGACCATGGCGCCGGTGTCCTGCAGCGCGCCCTGGACGGCGGCGGCGTCCTCCTTGAGGCGGCCTTCGTCGGCGATCGACTCGAGGAACTTCACGATCTCGCCCGACACCGCGCCGAGGGCCTGGCCCTTGTTGCGGATGATCTTGCGGAAGAACAGGTCCTGACCCTGGATGGCCGTCGTGCCCTCGTAGAGGGTGTCGATCTTGGCGTCGCGGATGTACTGCTCCAGCGGGTAGTCCTGCAGGTAACCGGAGCCGCCGAACGTCTGCAGCGCCTGGGCCAGCTGGTCGTACGCGCGCTCGGAGCCGAAGCCCTTGACGATCGGGAGCAGCAGGTCGTTGATGTCGCTCGCGGCCTGCGACTCGGCCTTGTCGCCACCGGCGAGGTCGACGGCCTGCACCTTGTCCTGCACCGACGCGGTGTAGAGGTCGATCGCCCGCAGCCCCTCGGCGTACGCCTTGTTGAGCATCAGGCTCCGGCGGACGTCGGGGTGGTGCAGGATCGTGACGCGCGGGGCGTTCTTGTCCGTCGACTGGGTGAGGTCGGCCGACTGCACGCGGGTCTTGGCGAACTCGAGCGCGTTGAGGTACCCGGTCGAGAGGGTCGCCATGGCCTTGGTGCCGACCATCATGCGGGCGAACTCGATGACGTTGAACATCTGCGCGATGCCGTCGTGGACGTCGCCGACCAGCCAGCCGACGGCCGGCTCCTTCTCGCCGAACCGCAGCTCGCAGGTGGTCGAGGCCTTGAGGCCCATCTTGTGCTCGACGTTGGTGACGTAGGCGCCGTTGCGTTCGCCGAGCGCGCCGGTCTCGAGGTCGAAGTGGAACTTCGGCACGATGAACAGCGACAGGCCCTTGGTGCCGGCGGCCGCTCCCTCGGGGCGGGCGAGCACCAGGTGGATGATGTTCTCGCTCATGTCGTGCTCGGCGCTGGTGATGAAGCGCTTGACGCCCTCGATGTTCCAGGTGCCGTCGCCGTTGTCGGTGGCCTTGGAGCGGCCGGCGCCGACGTCGGACCCGGCGTCGGGCTCGGTGAGCACCATGGTCGAACCCCACTGGTGGTCGACCATCTGCTGGGCCATCTTCTTCTGGTCCGGCGTGCCGAGCTCGAACAGCAACCGCGCGAACGCGGGCCCGGACGAGTACATGTGCACGGCCGGGTTGGCGCCGAGGATCAGCTCCGCGAGGGCCCAGTGCAACGAGCGCGGGGCCTCCTGGCCGCCGAGCTCGGGCTGCACGTCCAGGCGCCACCACTCGGCGTCCATGAGCGCCTTGTAGCTCTTCTTGAAGCCCTCGGGCATCGTCACCGAGTTCGTGGCGGGGTCGAAGACCGGCGGGGTGCGGTCGGTCTCGAGGAACGACGCGGCGACCGGGCCCTCGGCGAGGCGGGTCACCTCGGAGAGGATGCCGCGGGCGGTCTCCTCGTCGAGGTCGGCGAACGGGCCCTGCCCGAGCCGCTCCCCGAGGCCGAAGACCTCGAACAGGTTGAACTCGATGTCGCGCAGATTGGCCTTGTAGTGACCCACGGTGGTGACTCCTTCGGGTGTCCGGTGCCGGCGCGGCGAGCGGTGACGCCACCTCGGCGACGGCAGACGCGTCGCGGGTTACTCGCCAGTAACACCACGGTATTACCCGTCGGTAACAACGCGCAAGCGGCAGGCGTCCGACGTCTCACGGCGGGGCCGGACAGATCCAGGCGGGGTGGCGGGGCAGCCGGTCACAGCGTCGGCGGCAGCAGTGCTGCAGAGACGTCGTCGGGGCAGCAGTTCTGCAGCAGTGCTGCACCGCACCGGGTGGCGCGGGCCGGGGTCAGAGCGAGCGCAGCCGGATGGTCGGGTCGAGCGCCTCGAGCCGGGCGAGCAGGCCGGGGAGCGCCTCGTCGGCAACACCCGCGACGTCGAGGATCACGTAGCCGACCTCACCGCGGGTGCCGAGCAGCTGCGCCTCGACGTTGACGTGCAACTCGGCGAGCACGGCGTTGAGGGCCGCGAGCACGCCGGGGACGTTGCGGTGCAGGTAGGCCAGCCGGCGGGTGAGCGGCGGGGCGGGCAGCGCCAGCGCCGGGAGGTTGACCGAGAGCGGGGTCGAGCCGTCGCGGGCGTAGTCGCGGAACTTGCCGGCGACGAAGTGCCCGATGTCGCGCTGTGCCTCCTCGGTCGAGCCGCCGATGTGCGGGGTGAGGATGACGTTGGGCAGCCCGCGCAGCTCGGAGACGAACTCCTCGCCGCGGGCCTTCGGCTCCACGGGGAAGACGTCGACCGCCGCGCCACCGATGTGTCCCGACGAGATGTGCCGGCGCAGCGAGGCGTAGTCCACGACGAACCCGCGCGACAGGTTGAGGAACAGCGCGCCGGGCTTCATCGCGGCGAACTCGGCCTCCCCGAACAGCAGGTCGTTGGACTTGCGGCCGTCGACGTGGAGGGTGACGACGTCGGACACGGTCAGCAGGTCCTTCAGCGACGCCGCGGCGGTGGCGTTCGAGAGCGCGAGCTTGTCGGCGGTGTCGTGGAAGACCACGCGCATCCCGAGGTTCTCGGCGAGCACCGACAGCTGGGTGCCGATGTTGCCGTAGCCGACGATGCCGAGGGTGCGGCCGCGGATCTCGTGCGCACCGTCGGCGGACTTGTCCCAGAGGCCCGCGTGCATCGACTCGTTCTTCTCGGTGAGTCGGCGCGTCAGCGAGATGATCTCGGCGATGGCGAGCTCCACGACGCTGCGGGTGTTCGAGAACGGCGCGTTGAAGACCGCGATGCCCGCCTCGGCCGCGGCCGCGAGGTCGATCTGGTTGGTACCGATGCAGAAGGCACCGATCGCGAGCAGGTGCGGCGCGACCTCGATGACCTTCGCGGTGACCTGGGTCTTCGAGCGGATGCCGAGCAGGTCGACACCGTCGAGCGCGGCGATGAGCTCGTCCTCGTCGAGGGCGCCTTCCAGCGAGTCGACGGTGAACCCCGCGGAGGCCAACAGCTCGACGGCGTCCTCGTGGATGTGTTCGAGCAGCAGCACGCGGGTCACGTCAGCGAATTCTACGGGCGCGGGCGACCGGGTTCGGACCGCCCGCAACCCCCCGACACGACGACACCCGCCCCCCGACGGATCGGGGAGCGGGTGCTGGTCGAGCAGGCGTGACTAGGCGTTCGCGCGGCGTCCGCCGACGGCCTTGTAGATGACCAGCGCGATGACGGCGCCGATGATCGAGCCGATGAGGCCGGACGGCTGGAAGAAGCCGTCCTGGGCGTCCTTGTGGAAGATCAGGTAGCCGAGGAACCCGCCGATCAGCGATCCGATGATGCCGAGCACGATCGTCGCCCCGATGCCCATGCCCCCGGTGCCCGGCACCAGGAGGCGGGCGACGGCGCCCGCGATGAGCCCCACGATGATGATCACGACGATGGTTCCGAAGATGCCCATGACTGCTGTGTCCCCCTCTGACGGCGAGTCGATCTCGCTCTCTCACGAAACGGCTTCCCCGACGGGAACCGAGGTTTAACCACAGCAAACCCGTCGATGTGGAACCGACCGGGCGACGCGCGCGAATCGCAGCATCCCGGCGTTCCCGCTCCCGGCCGCTCACGACCACACTGAGGTTGAGGTCTCAACCAGTGAGTTCACGAGCTTCGTGGCTACCATGGGGGTCATGGGGACGGCTTGGTTGGACGACACGCAGCAGCAGTCGTGGCGGGCGTACATCAAGGCGTCGACCACGCTGTGGGATGCGCTCGACCGGCAACTGCAGCGGGATTTCAGCATCAACCACGCCTACTACGAGATTCTCGTGACGTTGTCCGAGTCACCCGACCGGCAGCTGCGGATGAGCGAGCTCGCCGACACGTTGCTGTCGTCCCGCAGCCGGCTGTCGCACGCGGTGGCCCGGCTGGAGGAGCGGGGATGGGTCGAGCGCGTCGCCTGCCCGACCGACCGCCGCGGGCAGCTCGCCAAACTCACCGACGTCGGGTTCGATGCGCTCGTCGAGGCCGCGCCCCAGCACGTCGCGGCCGTGCGCGCGACGCTCATCGACGCGCTGACGCCCGAGCAGCTCGAGCAGTTGCGCACCATCAGCGAGGCGATCAGCGCCGCCGCGACCGCCTACGACACGACCGAGCGCTGAGCGCCGCTCCACGTCGCAGGGCGGCTGTCACTCAGCGGTACGCCGAGATCCCGGTCAGGGCCTGACCCACGACCAGGGTGTGCACCTCGTTGGTGCCCTCGTACGTCAGCACCGACTCCAGGTTGTTGGCGTGCCGCAGCGGCGAGTACTCGGTGGTGATGCCGGACCCGCCCAGGATGGTGCGGGCCTCGCGCGCGACCGCCAGGGCCGTCCGCACGTTGTTGAGCTTGCCGACGCTGACCTGGGTCGGCGTCAGCGTCCCGGCGTCCTTGCGGCGCCCGAGGTGCAGGGCGAGCAGGGCCGAGGTCGAGACGTCGACCGCCATGTCCGCGAGCTTGCGCTGCGTGAGCTGGAAGCCGCCGATCGGCTGACCGAACTGCTCGCGGGTGGCCGCGTAGTCCAGCGCGGCGGCGAGGGAGTCGCGGCCGGCGCCGACGGCCCCGAACACGATCCCGAACCGCGCCTCGGACAGGCACGACAGCGGCCCCTTCAACCCTTCCGCCAGGGGCAACCGGGCGGAGTCGGGGAGCCGGACGTCGTCGAGCACGATCTGGCCGGTCACCGAGGCGCGCAGCGAGAGCTTGTGGTGGATCTCCGGCGTCTCGAAGCCCTTCGTCCCGCGCGGGACCAGGAAGCCGCGGATGCCGTCCTCGGTGCGGGCCCAGACGGTCGCGACGTCGGCCAACGGGCTGTTGGTGATCCACATCTTGGTGCCGTTGAGGATCCAGTCGTCGCCGTCGCGGACCGCACGCGTGCGCATCGACCCCGGGTCGGAGCCGGAGTCCGGTTCGGTGAGCCCGAAGCAGCCGATCGCGTCGCCCGCGGCCATGCGGGGCAGCCACTCCTGCTTCTGCTCCTCCGACCCGAACTTCCAGATCGAGAACATCGCGAGCGAGCCCTGGACCGACACGACGCTGCGCAGACCGGAGTCGGCGGCCTCGAGCTCCTGGCAGGCGAGCCCGTACGCGACGGCGCTCGTGCCGGCGCAGCCGTAGCCCTCGAGGTGCATCCCGAGCACTCCGAGCTTGCCGAGCTCCGGGATGAGGTCACGCGGGAACGTCCCGCGCTCGAACCAGTCGGCGACGTGCGGGCGGACGTGGTCGACCGTGAACTGCCGGACGGTGTGCGCGATCGCGCGCTCCTCCTCCGACCACAGTGACTCGATGTCGAGGAGTTCGAACGGGTCCGTGATGCCAGCCATGCCAGTCAGTCTGCCCGTTCAGCCCGCATCCGCGCCCGGATGCCCGGTACGTTGAGGATGAGGTTGGTTCCTGAGAAGCTTTCGTGCGTGATTCGAGTGGTTTCCGGGTAACCTGACCACGAAGTAGGTTCCTCGGTGACGGTGCCGCACACCGTCTCACAGCGGCTGATCGCCACGGTCCCCCCGCGTGGGTGTCCCGTGCCGACAAGCCCGCGCCCGCGGTCGGCTTCGGGGGAAACGGCCGCGGGCGCGGCCTTGTCGTGACAGTGGTCGGGCGTGTGCCCCATGACCCGACGACCCCGTGACCCGACGACCCCGTGACCTGACGACCGGGTCGTGCCCCGATCGCACCCGTGGCCAGGTTCAGCCCTCCAGCACCGACTGCCCGGCGTAGCCGCCGTCCGTCGCGCCCGGCGGCACCGCGAACACCGCCGATCCGACGTGGCGGATGAACGGCGTCAGGGCGTCGAGCTGCGAGATCTTGAGCTGGATCGGCACGAACACCCGCCGCGGGTCGGTCTGGAAGGCCTGGAAGAACAGGCCGGCGTCGGGCGAACCGTCGGACCGGTAGCCGTCGTCGTAGGTGTAGGAGCGACGCAGCATCTGGACGCCGCCGTTGCTGTCCGGGTGGACGAGCCGCACGTGGGCGTTGGCCGCCACGAGCGGACGGCCGTCGCTGCCGGTGAGCGAGAAGTCCATGGCGTCGCTCTCGTGGGCGCGGCCGAGCGGGGCGCCGGACGCCTTCTGCCGGCCGATGACCTGCTCCTGCGCCGAGGTCGACAACCGGGTCCAGCCGTCGAGCGACATCCGGATCCGGCGGCACACCAGGTAGCTGCCGCCGACCATCCACGGCGCGTCCGCGGCGGTGTCCCCGGTGACCCAGGCCGTCGCGTCGAGCGCGGCGCCGGTTGGGTTGCCGCTGCCGTCGACCTGGCCCATGAG
>CAXUNA010000072.1:0-668 GCA_964252095.1 uncultured Jatrophihabitans sp.
GGCTCCGGCACCGCCGCGCCGGCCGGTTCGGGCGCCCCGCTGGGCACGACGCCCGTCGACCCCGGTACGTCCGACGTCCTGCCGCCGCGCCAGCCCGCCACGAAACCCGCGGGGGCCGGCCGGTGACGACCCCTCACCCCCTCGGCCGAGTGGTCACTTGTCCCCGTGAGTGGTCAGGAAGAAGTGCCCACTCGCGGGGGAAGGTGACCACTCGCTCGGGTGGGGAGGTGGGGCGGCCGTGAGCGTCTTCCTGACCTCGACCGACCGACGTCGGCCGGACTGGGTGCTGCTCGGCGCCGCGTTCGCGCTGACGATGATCGGCGCGCTGCTGGTGTGGGCGGCGACCAGGGACCAACCCGACGTCAACGGCGGGAACCCGCAGGCGTTCCTCGAGCGCCACCTGGTGAACGCCGCGATCGCCGCGGTCTTCCTCGCGCTCGTGATGCGGCTCGACCCGCGCCAGCTCCGGCTGTTCGGCCCGGTCATCTACGCGGCGTCGATCCTCGGCCTGCTGCTGGTGTTCGCGGTCGGCTCGACCATCAACGGCGCGCACGCGTGGATCAAGCTGCCCGGGTTCGAGGTGCAACCGGCCGAGTTCACCAAGCTCGGCCTCGTCGTCTCGCTCGCGGTGATGTTCGGCGCCCGCGCGGTGGGGCGCCGAACATCAC
>CAXUNA010000072.1:678-3065 GCA_964252095.1 uncultured Jatrophihabitans sp.
GGGGGGCCCCGCGACGACGCGCCACCGAGCTCCACCGACGTCCTCGTGGCGCTCGCGATGATCGCGCTGCCACTCGGGCTGATCGGCCTGCAGCCCGACCTCGGCTCGGCGATGGTCGTCGCGGCGGCGGCGTTCGGCGTGCTGGTGGTGGCGGGGGTCCGGGCGCGGTGGACGATCGGCCTGCTGATCGCGGGCGTCCTGCTGGCGTTCCTCGCGGTGAAGGCGGGCGTGCTCGCCGACTACCAACTCGCGCGGTTCACCGCGTTCACCAACCCGGGCGCCGATCCCCGCGGTGCGGCCTACAACATCACCCAGGCGCGGATCGCCATCGCGCACGGCGGCTTCTTCGGCACCGGCCTGTTCCACGGCCCGCAGACCTCCGGCGGGTTCGTGCCCGAGCAGCAGACCGACTTCGTGTTCAGCGTCGCCGGCGAGGAGCTCGGGTACGCCGGCTCGCTGCTCGTCGTGGGGTTGTTCGGTGTGCTGTGCTGGCGCGGGGTGCGCATCGCGATGCGTGCCGACCGCACCGGCCGGATGATCGCCTCGGGCGTCGTGTGCTGGTTCGGCTTCCAGGCGTTCCAGAACATCGGCATGAACCTCGGGCTGACGCCGATCACCGGTCTCCCGCTGCCGTTCGTGTCCTACGGCGGGTCGTCGATGATCGCGCAGGCGATGGCGCTCGGGTTGCTGCAGGCCATCCACCTGCGCGGCGGCCGCCCGCCCCGCTCACCGCGACCCGGCACCGGGTGGTCGGTCGCCCCGGCCGACCCGGTGGGCACCGCGCTGCACTGACCGCACCCCGGCCGGCGACCACGCCGTGACCGGGCAGAGCGGTCACCCGCTCTCAGGCGGAGCCCTTCACCGCGGCGACGATGAGGTCGACGGTCTCGTCGGGGTGACTGATGAAGGCGACGTGGGAGCTGTCGACCTCCACCGTCTCCGACCCCGCGCGTGCGGCCATCGCCCGCTCGGCGACCGGCGGGATGGCGTTGTCCTGGCTCGCGACCATGAACCACGAGGGCAGCGTCTTCCAGGCCGCCGGCCCCGAGGGCGTGCCGAGGCACGACAGCGTGACCGCGCGCTGGCTGACGGCCATGACGGCCGCGACGTCGGCCGGCAGGTCGGCGCAGAACTGGTGGTGGAAGACGGCCGGATCGATCGTGGCGTCGCCGTCACCCTCCGGCGCACCGGGGTACGGCCGCACGACGAGGTGCTGGGCGAGGTCGTTCGAGGCGCCGTCGAGCGCGCCCGCCGCGATGAGGGTCTCGCCCTCGTCGGGTGCGTACGCGGCGATGTAGACCAGCGCCCGGACGTTCGACGCACCCGCGCCCGCGTTGGTGATGACCGAGCCGCCGTAGGAGTGGCCGACCAGGATCACCGGGCCGTCGAGGGTCGAGACGAAGGTGCGGACGGACTCACCGTCGGTGATCACGCCGCGCAGCGGGTTGGCGGGGGCGTAGACCGGGTAGCCGAGGGCGGTGAGCCGCTCGATGACGGCGCCCCAGCCGGAGGCGTCGGCGAACGCGCCGTGGACGAGGACGACGGTGGGCAGGGTTTCCGGGCTGGACACGGCGCGCCTCCTGGGTGGTCGGAGGGCGAGCATCGCACCGGTTCGGGGTGCTCGGCCCGGTTCGTCGGGTGCCCCAAAGGGCAGATCGTTCAGGGGGAGAGCGTCACCGTCACCGACAGGAACTGCTGCGGGGTCTCCCGGAGGACCTTGAGCCGGGGGTCGGGGCCGTCGAGCCACGGGCCGGTGCGGCGGGCGGCGACGCCGGTCAGCCGGGGATCCTCGAGGACGGTGTCGACGGCCGCGCGGTCGCCACCGCAGACCAGGGCGTCGAGCGTGGGGGAGCCGGGCCCGGTGAGGATCCGGACGGCCACCGCCGCCGCCTCACCGAACAGCGCCGACGCCTGGTTGTCCCGACGCCGCGCGAACCGCTGTTGCGACCAGCCGCCCGCCTTGGTGCCGCCCTGGACGTACCCGGTGCCGACCTTGGAGGCGACGAGCTCGCGGCCGACGAACACGCCGGCGGCGTAACCGCCCCGGCGCACGAGCAGTACGCCGATCCTCCGCACCGTGGCGACGTGGTCCAACAGTGCGGACGGCAACGGTGCATCCTGCAACGGTGCGTCGGCCAGGGGTGGGAACGGCACCGTGATCCACGCCCGGGCCTGGTCGGCGCCCAGGAGGGTGACGGTGTCGGCGGCGAGAGTGGTGGTCACGTCGCCGTGGCGCTCGGCGAAACCGGCCAGCCAGCGGGGGAGCCGGTCGAACCCGACGGCGACGCGGCGCGCACCGGCCGGCGGTACGACGACGTCGGACGGGGGAGTGGTCACCCCGTCATCCTGTCGAGTGGCGCGTCATGGCGTCGAGTGGCGCCCGGATC
>CAXUNA010000072.1:3075-7617 GCA_964252095.1 uncultured Jatrophihabitans sp.
GGCCCCCCGCCCCCCCCCCCCCCCCCCACGTCACCGCACCACTCGACGGGGGTGGTGGGTGCGCCCTGACTCAGCGGGCGGAGAAGGTGAGGCAGTCGGCGACGTCGTCGCCCGCCCCGACGCTCACCGACGGCGCGGCGCACGACAGCTGCGAGTTGTGCGCGCAGTCGGTGCGGTGGCAGGCGCCGACGCGGGCGGTGCCGGTGGCGGTGCTGCGCGGCAGGATGTCGATGAAGGTGCCGCAGTGGGCGTGCTCGCCACCGATGGTGATGGCGCCGGCGTGGCACCCCGCGTCGGCGTTGAACGCACAGCTGTCGACGGAACAGTCGTGGACCTGGGGCAGTTCCTGGATCGTGGTCATGTCCACGAGGATGCCGCCCTCGTCAGCCGCTGTCCACGAAGGCAAGGCTGACCTTCGACAGCGGCGCAGGAGGTAGGTGAGGCATGCCTTTGCCCCGATCCGATCGAGGAAAACTCGTGCCACGGCTCAGTCCGACGGAAGACTCCCAGCCGCCGAGAGCGTTGCAGCCAGCAACGGTGGGTGTCAGTCCGTGAAGGCGGCCAGGTAGCGGTCGCGGACCGCCTCCCAGCCGTACTCGACCGCCGCCCGACCGGAGGGATTGCCGATCGGCGTGCCGGCCACGGCCGCGACCAGCGCGTCGAGGCAGACCTCCCAGCCCGCGGCGTACTCCGCGGCGGTGGGTCGGTCGTCGAACACGTGCACCAGCGTCAGCTCGGTGCCGGCGCCTGCGGCAACCAGTGTCCAGTGCAACAGTGCACCGCCGCCCCAGTCGAGGACGAGCCGGTGCGGCGGGTCGACCTCGAGCACCTCGCCCCGGTCGGCGTCGCCGTCCCAGTTCACCGGTGTCAGGGCGACCGGACCGACGGCGTCGAGCGCGCGGTCGGGGGCGTAGGGCGCCCAGGCCGCGAGACCGGCCGGCGACACGATCGCCGTCCAGACGTCGGCGGGCGGCCGTCGCAGCACCCGGGTGAAGGTGAGGGTCCAGCGGCCGGCGTCGTCGCGGCCGAGGTGGCCGTCGTGGGAGGTCATCGGGTCTGCTCCAGGTGGGCGTCGAGGGCGTCGAGACTGCGGCTCCACAGCCGGCGGTAGGGGTCGATCCAGGCCAGCGCCTCCGCGAGGCCTGCGGGTTCCACCCGGTAGACGCGGCGTTGGGCGTCGACCTCGGCGGTCACCACGCCGGCGTCGCGGAGCACCCGCAGGTGTTTGGAGACCGTCGGCTGCGGCACGGCCAGCGTCGCCACGAGCTCGCCCACGTTCGCCGGCTGCAGCCGCAGGTGGTCGAGGATGCGGCGACGGGTCGGCTCCGCGAGGACGGCGAAGGCGTCGGGCACGACCCGAACATGCCGCACGACGTATGTACGTGTCAAGACATGTGCGGTGGCCCAGTACCCTCAGGGCCCGTGACCACCATCGCGAGCGACTCCGTGTTCGAACGCCTCGAGCCGCTGCTCGCGCAGGTGAACAAGCCGATCCAGTACGTCGGCGGGGAACTGAACTTCCGCCCGAAGGACTGGGACGCGGCGTCGGTCCGGTGGGCCCTGATGTACCCGGACGCCTACGAGGTCGGGCTGCCCAACCAGGGCGTGCAGATCCTCTACGAGGTCCTTAACGAGCGGGACGACACACTCGCCGAGCGCACCTACGCGGTGTGGCCGGACATGGAGGCGTTGCTGCGTGAGCACGGCGTCCCGCAGTTCACCGTCGACACCCACCGCCCGGTCGGCGCCTTCGACCTGCTCGGCGTGAGCTTCTCGACCGAACTGGGCTACACGAACCTGCTCACCGCGCTCGACCTCGCCGGCATCCCGCTGCACGCGGTCGACCGCGACGAGTCCCACCCGGTCGTCGTCGCGGGTGGTCACGCGGCCTTCAACCCCGAGCCGGTCGCCGACTTCATCGACGCCGCCGTGCTGGGTGACGGCGAGCAGGCGGTCGGCATCATCACCGACGTCGTCAAGGCGTGGAAGGCCGAGGGCCGCCCGGGCGGACGCGCCGAGCTGCTGTTCCGGCTGTCGCGCACCGGCGGCATCTACGTGCCGTCGCTGTACGACGTCGTGTACGCGGCCGACGGCACCATCGCGGCCGTGACGCCGAACCGTCCGGGTGTGCCGGACCGCGTCAGCAAGCACACCGTCATGGACCTCGACGAGTGGCCCTACCCGAAGACCCCGCTCGTGCCGGTCGCGGAGTCGGTGCACGAGCGGATGAGCGTCGAGATCTTCCGGGGCTGCACCCGCGGCTGCCGCTTCTGCCAGGCCGGCATGATCACCCGTCCGGTGCGGGAGCGCTCCATCACCGGGATCGGCGAGATGGTGAAGGCGGGCCTCGCGGCCACGGGCTACGAGGAGGTCGGGCTGCTCTCGCTGTCCAGCGCGGACCACTCGGAGATCGCCGAGATCACCAAGGACCTCGCGGACCGCTACGAGGCCGACAAGGTCTCGCTGTCGCTGCCGTCCACGCGCGTCGACGCCTTCAACATCGACCTCGCCAACGAGCTGTCGCGCAACGGCCGCCGGTCCGGCCTGACCTTCGCGCCCGAGGGTGGAAGCGAGCGGTTGCGCCGTGTCATCAACAAGATGGTGAGCAAGGAAGACCTCATCCGCACCGTCACCACCGCCTACGAGAACGGCTGGCGGCAGGTGAAGCTGTACTTCATGTGCGGTCTGCCCACCGAGACCGACGAGGACGTCCTCGAGATCGCCGAGATGGCGCACGACGTCATCCGCGCCGGCCGCGCCGCCACCGGCAGCAAGGACATCCGGTGCACCGTGTCCATCGGCGGTTTCGTCCCGAAGCCGCACACGCCGTTCCAGTGGGCCGCGCAGGCGTCGGCCGAGGTCGTCGACGAGCGGCTGCGCAAGCTGCGCGCCGCCATCAACGCCGACCGCTCGCTCGGCCGCAACGTCGGCATGCGCTACCACGACGGCCAGCCGTCGATGGTGGAAGGCCTGCTGTCACGCGGTGACCGCCGGGTCGGAGGCGTCGTCGAACAGGTGTGGCGCGAGGGCGGCCGGTTCGACGGCTGGAGCGAGCACTTCTCGTACGAGCGGTGGATGCAGGCGGCCGCGGTCGTGCTGGCCGCGTACGGTCTCGACCTCGACTGGTACACCACGCGTGAGCGCGGCGGCGACGAGGTGCTCCCGTGGGACCACCTGGACTCCGGCCTGGACAAGCAGTGGCTCTGGGACGACTGGCAGGACTCGCTCAAGGAGTTCGAGCAGGACGACTGCCGCTGGACGCCCTGCTTCGACTGTGGGGTCTGCGACAGCCAGGGCACGGACATCCAGATCGGCCCCACCGGCAAGCGCCTGCTCCCGATGGCGTAGCGCTCTCGGGTGCGAGACCGTGCCCGTTGGCGCAGCGGGAGTGCCCCGCCGTGCCGTGCCCTGACGAAACCGTTGCACTGAGCAGCGGCGAGCGCGAACCTCCGGAAGGTCAGATTCCCTTTTCCTTCCGGAGGTTCCGATGTCCGATTCCAGCATCCCGTCGACGCCCGCCACTCCGCGTCGTTCCCGCAAGCGGCTGCTCCTCGGCCTCGCGGCCGTGGTCGCCGTCGTGGGCGGCGGCACCGCCGCCTACGCCTCGATCCCCGATTCCTCGACCGGGGTCATCACCGGTTGCTACACCACCTCCGGGACCGGCGCCGGTGCGTTGCGGGTCATCGACGCCCAGGCCGGCGCGGTCTGCAAGTCGACGGAGACCGTGCTGCGCTGGAACGCCGCCGGCGTCAAGTTCCGCGGCGCGTGGAGTTCGGCCACCGCGTACAAGGTGAACGACATCGTCACCCGGTCGGGCAACTCCTACATCGCGAAGCTCGCCAACACCGGCGTCGACCCGACGAACACCACCAACTGGGCCGTGCTCGCCGCGAAGGGTGCGACGGGCGCGACGGGTGCGGCCGGACCGGCCGGCGCCAAGGGGGCGAAGGGCGCGACCGGCGCCACGGGCGCGACCGGTGCCACCGGTCCGCAGGGTCCCGCCGGGCCGCAGGGGGCGCAGGGCCCGGCCGGCCAGGGATCGGTCGGCGCGTTCTACGAGTTCTCGACGTTCACCACGGCAGCGACGACGTTCGTCGACGTCGCCAACGTGACCTACACGCTGCCCACGGCCGGGAACGTCGTCGCCCGGTTCGCCGCCGAGTCGGACTGCAGCGCCACGGCCTGGTGCACCGTGCGCATCCTCGTCGACGGCGTCGAGATGGCGGGCGGCTCCGGCACCGGTGCCGCGTTCGACGACGCCAACACCCTCGGCCACTACGAGGCCCACTCGATCGACCGCTACGTGGCCTCGCTCGCCGCGGGCACGCACACCTTCACCGTGCAGGCCGCGGTGATCGGCTCGTCCGGTTCGTTCCGGCTCGACGACGACACCCTGGTGGTCCAGGCGCTGCGCTGACCGGCCGGGTCGGCGACACGGTGCGGCGGCCGTCGGGGTGAGCCCCCGCGGCCGCCGCCCCCCCGGGGCGTGGCCCCCGGGGGCTGTGGGGTTGTGTTGGTGTGGAGCCCCCTACCCCCCGCCTC
>CAXUNA010000072.1:7627-10000 GCA_964252095.1 uncultured Jatrophihabitans sp.
GGGCGGGGGGGGGGGGGGGGGGGGGGCCCCCCGCCCCCCCCCCCCCCCCCCCACCGCCGTCTCTTCTCCCCATGTCGATGTCGGTTTCTGTTGATGTCGAGCCGACTACCGCCCGACTCTTGCGTTCTGTCCGGTTCGGGGAGTAACTGTTCTCTCATCACGGCGCAGATCGACACAGAAACCCACAGGCCGGTCGGCGCTCGGATCACCGCAGAGAGGCGGCCCCGATGTCCCCGCGCCACGCCCGGTCTCCCATCCCGAACCTCCGCCGCCGGCTGTCCGCGCTCGTCGCGGCCGTCGGTGTCGTCGTGTCCGGAGCCGTCGCCGTCGTCACCACCGAGGTGGTGGCAGCGCCGTCCGCCGTTGCACTCGACAACGGTCTGGTCACGGCGCCGCCGATGGGCTTCAACGACTGGAACGCCTTCGGCTGCGACGTCGACGCCGCGCTCATCCAGCAGACGGCCGACTACTTCGTCTCGTCGGGACTGAAGGCGGCGGGCTACACCTACGTGAACATCGACGACTGCTGGATGACCCACACGCGCGACGCGAAGGGCCGGCTCGTCCCCGACCCGGTCAAGTTCCCGAAGGGGATCACCGGCGTCGCCGACTACGTGCACGCGAAGGGGCTGAAACTCGGGATCTACGAGGACGCGGGCACCGAGACGTGCGCGGGGTACCCGGGCAGCCTCGGCCACGAGACCGTCGACGCGAAGACCTTCGCGTCCTGGGGCGTCGACTACCTCAAGTACGACAACTGCAACAACGCCGGGAGTTCGACGACCGCCCAGTACGTCGCCCGCTACACGGCGATGGGTGACGCACTCGCCGCCACCGGCCGCCCGATCGTCTACAGCATCTGCGAGTGGGGCGTGAACGACCCGTGGACGTGGGCGGGAGACGTCGGCAACCTCTGGCGCACCACCGGGGACATCAGCGACAACTGGGGTTCGCTGAAGTCGATCATCGACCAGAACGCGCCGCTGGGTCAGTACGCCCGTCCCGGCGCGTGGAACGACCCCGACATGCTCGAGGTCGGCAACGCCGGCATGACCGACACCGAGTACCGCACGCACTTCGCGCTGTGGGCCATGATGGATGCGCCGCTGCTGATCGGCACCGACCTGCGCGAGGCGACGCCCGCCACGATGGCGATCTACACGAACAAGGATCTCATCGCACTCGACCAGGACAAGCTCGGCGTGCAGGCCCAGGTGATCGGCGGGTCGGGCGACGTCAAGGTCTTCAGCAAGCCGCTCGCCAACGGTGACCGCGCCGTTGCTCTGTACAACGGTTCCGACACCGCCCGGACGATCTCCACCACGACCGCCCAGGCCGGGCTCACGCGGAGCACCGCCTACCAGCTCACCGACCTGTGGTCGAAGCAGAAGACCGAGACCGCCGGCACGATCGCGGCGGCCGTGCCGGCGCACGGTACGACGGTCTACCGCGTCAAGGCGCAGCCGAACTGGACACCGCTCGCCCCGGCCGCGACGGTGGCGGTCGTGGGTACCGGTGCGGCCGGTTCCGATCTCGTGCTGTCGGCGGGGCACGCCGTGCCGGTGACGACCACCGTCACCGACCTCGGTCGCACCGCGCTCACCGACGTGCGGGTCACCGCCGCCGCACCTGCCGGTTGGACCGTCACCACGGCGGACCCGGCGACCGCCCGCACCGTGAAGTCGGGAGCCGCCCTCGTCACCCACTGGCATGTCACCGCCCCGGCCGGAGCCGCACTCGGCAGCTACGCGCTGTCGGTGACCGCGAGCTGGACCTGGGCGGGCCACACCACGCCCGCCGTCACGACCCTGCCGCTCTCGGCGCGCATCACCGTCCCACCGCCCGCCGGCACCAGTGTGCTGTCGGACCGGACGTGGCTGTCGGCGACGAACGGGTGGGGCCCGGTCGAGCGGAACCGCAGCAACGGCGAGACTGCCGCCGGTGACGGCGGCCCGCTCTCGGTCCGTGGCGTCCACTACCCGCAGGGGCTCGGGACGAACGCCACCAGCGACGTCGTCTACTACCTCGGCGGGGCGTGCAGCCGGCTCACCGTCAAGGTCGGCATCGACGACGAGAAGGCCCCCGCCGGTGACGTCGTGTTCCAGGTGTTCGCCACGACGGCGGCAGGGGAGAGTCAGGTCGCCGACAGCGGCGTGATCAAGGGCACCTCGGCCGTCGCCGCGCTGACCGCCGACCTCACCGGCGCGACGAGCGTGCGGCTGCACGTCGACCCCGACGGCGCGACCACCGACGACCACGCCGACTGGCTGACGCCGAAGGTCACCTGCACCGCCGCCTGACGGGTACTCCGGGCGCCGACCCGCCGCCGGGCGACGGGTCGGCATCGGAGGTGAAATGGCCGCGACGATCATC
>CAXUNA010000072.1:10010-11222 GCA_964252095.1 uncultured Jatrophihabitans sp.
CCGCCGACGGGCACCGCCCCCGCCGCCTGCCGGGTACGCCGGGCGCCCCCCCGCCGCGGGGCGACGGGGCGGCACACTGGGGGCCATGTCCAAGCGCCAGCCGACCGGCCCACCGCCTCCGCCGGTCGTCCAGCGGGTGCGGCTGCGGTACACCAAGCGCGACCGGATGCGGTTCGCGTCGCACCGCGACCTCGCCCGTGCGCTCGAGCGCGCGATCCGTCGGGCCCAGGTGCCCATCGCGTTCAGCGCGGGGTTCACGCCGCACCCGAAGATCTCCTACGTGGGCGCCGCGCCGACGGGTACCGCCAGCGAGGCGGAGTACCTCGAGATCGGGCTCGCCCGCGCGGTCGACGTCGAGACGCTGCGGGTGGCGCTCGACGCCGCGTTGCCGGTGGGGGTCGACCTCGTCGACGCGGTCGAGGTGCGGACGCCGGGATTCGCCGACCGGATGGAGGCGAACGTCTGGTCGATCGCGTTCCCGGGAGCCGACGTCGACGCCGTCCGGGAGGCGGTCGTGGCCTTCACCGCGGCCGAGAGCGTCATCGTCCAGCGCACCACCAAGAACGGCGTGCGCGACGTCGACGCCCGCGACGCGGTGCTCTCGATCGGGACGCGTGTCGTGCCCGAGGGGCCGGGGGACGCGCCGCGTGCGATACTGGACCTGGTCGTACGACAGGTGATCCCCGCCGTCCGACCCGACGACGTGCTCGCCGCGCTGCGTGCCCTCACCGGGTTCGTCGCCCCGCTGCCGCCCCGCTCCGTGCGGGTGGCGCAGGGCCCGATGATCGGTGGGAGCCCCGTGACGGTCGGAGATCCCCTGGATCCCGACCGGGTGGCGAGCCCGGCCGTCGCCCCGGGTGGGTGACGGTCGGTATCCCGGCTCCGGGGTACGTCCGGCCCCAGACTTCAGCGGGATCCGGCCACCGGCCGGTGCCCGCCGTACCGCCTCCGTGCGGTCGCGGCTGACTCGACGTCCGACGTCGACGGCTCCGCGCCCGGGGGCGAGAACGGAGTACCGCTCGTGACCGAGCCCACCGATCCCACCGCCACGCCCGCCGAGGGCACCGACACCACCGCGCCGCCGGCCAAGGCGGCCGCCAAGAAGGCGGCCCCGCGCAAGCGGGCGCCCCGCAAGCGAGCACCGGCCAAAAAGGCTGCAGCTGCGGTCGAGGTCGAGCCGTCCGACGCCGCGACCGAGGTCGCGACCGAGGC
>CAXUNA010000073.1:0-9484 GCA_964252095.1 uncultured Jatrophihabitans sp.
GCGCCGGCGAGGCCGCGCTGATGGACGTCCTCCACGGCGCGATGGAGATCGGCGTCGGCACCGTCTCGGCCTACGCGTTCTCCACCGAGAACTGGCGCCGCACGCCCGAGGAGGTCCGTTTCCTCATGGGGTTCAGCAAGGACGTCATCCGGCGCCGCCGGGACGAGTTGGGGGACCTCGGCGTGCGCATCCGCTGGGCGGGACGGCGGCCGCGGCTGTGGCGCAGCGTCATCGACCAGCTCGTCGACGCCGAGGAGCACACCCGCGACAACGACCGGCTCACCCTGCAGTTCTGCGTCAACTACGGCGGCCGCGCGGAGATCGTCGACGCCGTCCGGCAGATCGGCGCCAAGGTCGCCGCCGGCGAGCTCAACCCGGCCAAGATCGACGAGCGCACGATCCAGGCCCACCTCGACGAACCCGACCTGCCCGACGTCGACCTGTTCATCCGGTCGTCGGGGGAGCAGCGCACCAGCAACTTCCTGCTGTGGCAGTCGGCCTACGCCGAGCTCGCCTTCGTCGACACCCCGTGGCCGGACTTCGACCGCCGCCACCTCTGGGACGCCTGCCTCGACTTCGCTGGCCGCGAGCGTCGGTTCGGGACGGCCTGATGCTGTCGGTCGTCCACCTCGCCCCGACCGCACCGGGTTCCGACCTGCGGGCGCTGGGTCGGGCGTCGTTGGAGGTGCTCGCCCGCCGCCCCGGCTTCGTCCGCGGCAGCCTCGGTCGGGCCACCGACGACGCCGATGCCTGGGTGCTGGTCACCGAGTGGGACACCGTGGGCTCGTACCGCCGGGCGCTGGGCAACGCCGAGGTCAAGATGACGGCGACGCCGCTGTTCTACCTCGCCGACGGCGCGGTCAGCGGCTTCGAGCAGTTGGTCGTCGCCGAGCCCGGGCGGGTGGCCGACGGCGTCACCGATCTCGCCGCCGACGACACCTGACCGCCGCCTCCGGCGCCCCGGTCCGGTTCGCACGGCGGGTACGGCGAACGTGCGCGACACGTCATCGTCCGTTCCGCGGTTCGGGTGTCGCTTCCCGGACAAGTTCTCTACCGTGAGCCGGTGCGTGTCCGTGAGGGCGCGGTTGTCGCCTCGGCGAGGCGTGGACACGGGGGGTACGGCATGAGCGGGCCGGGACAGTCGGGCTGGGGCCAGGACCCGCAACCGGGGCAGCCCGGATACGGCGGGCCGCCGTCCTACGGACAGCAGCCGGGCTACGGCCAGCAACCCGGGTACGGCCAGCAGCCGGGGTACGGCTCACCGGCCGACGGCCAGCCCTCCTACGGCCAGCAGCCGGGGTACGGGCAGCCGGGGTACGGGCAGCCCGCCTACGGCCAGCCGGGGTACGGTCAGCCCGGGTACGGCCAACCCACCGCCGAGCAGGGCTACGGCGGGTACCAACCCCCGGGCGGTGGCTTCGATCCGTACGGCGCGGGTCCGTCCGGCACCCCGCCGAAGAAGAGCAACACCGCGCGCAACGTGATCATCGCCGTCGTCGCGGTGCTCGTGCTGGGTGGTGGCGGCGTCGGCGTCGCCGCGGCCGCCGGTGCGTTCTCCGGTGACTCGCCGAAGCCGATCGCGAACGGCTCCTCGACCGCCCCCAGCACGTCGGACTTCGGGACGGGTTCCCCCACCGCGGGCGGCTCGTCCACGGACGACCCCACCGAGGACCCCACCGACGACCCCAGCGAGACCGGTTCGGCCACGGGGACCCCCACCGGCGACTACGACGCCACCCCGCCGAGCGAGTCCGACGCCCGCGACGCCATGGGGTCGTTCTGGGGCGCGGCCGGCGACGGTGACGTCGCCGGGGCCCTCGACTTCGTCTGCCCCGAGTACCAGGACGACTTCAAGAAGGAACTCGCGGAGGACGACTCGGAGACGGGCTTCGAGATCGACTTCGACAACAGCAGCTACGTCGGCACCGACACCGAGGGCGGCGCGCGTTCGCTCGAGTACGACCTGCAGGTCACGCTCAAGGACGGCTCGGACGCCGAGCTGGACTACAAGGCGGTGCTGCGCTCGGTCGACGGCAACGCCCTGGTCTGCGGGCGCACCTTCAAGGAGAAGTGACGGCGGGCGTCACCGGGTTCGGTACAAAGGAGTGGTGACCACCCTCGCCCCGCCCGCCTCGCACGCGGTCACGCCGCTGCGGCTCGCGCCCGGCGTCGTCGCCGACCCGCCGGTCGTGCTCGCGCCGATGGCGGGCATCACCAACACCGCCTTCCGCGTGCTGTGCCGCGAGCAGGGACCGGGGTTGTACGTCAGCGAGATGATCACCTCGCGGGCGCTCGTCGAGGGCAACCCCAAGACGATGCAGCTGATCGAGTTCGACCCGGTCGAGAAGCCCCGCAGCCTGCAGCTGTACGGCGTCGACCCGGCGGTGGTCGGCGCGGCGGTGCGCATCGTCGTCGAGCGCGACCTCGCCGACCACGTCGACATGAACTTCGGTTGCCCGGTCCCCAAGGTCACCCGCCGCGGTGGGGGATCGGCGTTGCCGTGGCGCATCGACCTGTTCTCCGACGTCGTCACCGCCGCGGTCGAGGCGGCCGACGGCCGGGTGCCGGTCACGGTGAAGATGCGCATGGGCATCGACCCCGAGCACCTCACCTACCGCGAGGCGGGCCTGCGCGCCCAGGAGGCGGGCGTCGCGGCCGTCACCCTCCACGGGCGCACCGCGTCGCAGTTCTACAGCGGTCACGCGCACTGGGACGCGATCGCCGACCTCGTCGACCTGCTCGACGTCCCGGTGCTCGGCAACGGTGACGTCTGGGAGGCCGACGACGCGCTGCGGCTGCTGGCCGAGACCGGTGCGGCGGGTGTGGTCATCGGCCGGGGCTGCCTGGGCCGGCCGTGGTTGTTCGCCGACCTCGCCGCCGCGTTCGCGGGCAGCTCGTGGCGGGCGCGCCCGGACCTCGGCGAGGTCGCCGGATTCATGCGCCGGCACGCCACGTTGCTCTCGGCGTGGGCGGGCGAGGAGCGCGGTTGCACCGAGTTCCGCAAACACATCGCCTGGTACCTCAAGGGATTCCCGGCCGGCGGCGAACTGCGCAAGGCGCTCGCGCAGATCAGCTCGCTCGCCGAGCTCGACGACCACCTCGCCCGGCTCGACCATTCCGCGCCCTACCCGGAGTCGGTCGTCGGGCAACCGCGTGGGCGCACGAGCACCGAGCGGGCCGTCACGCTGCCCGAGGGCTGGCTCGCCGACCGTCACGACCGCACCGTGCCGTTCGCGGCGGAGACCGAGCACAGCGGCGGCTGAGCGCCCGCTCGCGGGCGCGTCGCGTCTCACAGTGAGACGTTCGCAGGATGTGACCCGCTGCTCGTCCCACTGGTCGTAACCGCTTGCTGCCCTTAACGTCAGGCCATGCCGACGACCACGCCGACGTTCGTCTACGACTTCAGCCAGGGCAGCAAGGACCAGAAGGACCTGCTCGGGGGCAAGGGCGCGAACCTCTCCGAGATGACCAACCTCGGGCTGCCGGTGCCACCCGGGTTCGTCATCACCACCGAGGCCTGCAACGCCTACCTGAAGTCCGGGCGCAACCCCGAGGGGCTCGCGGCCGAGGTCGACGAGCACCTCGCGACGCTCGAGCGCACGATGGGCAAGAAGCTCGGCCAGTCCGACGATCCGCTGCTGGTCTCGGTCCGGTCCGGCGCGAAGTTCTCGATGCCCGGGATGATGGACACCGTCCTCAACATCGGCCTCAACGACCAGTCGGTACGCGGCCTCGCCGCGCAGGCCGGCAACGAGCGGTTCGCGTTCGACTCCTACCGGCGGCTGCTGTCGATGTTCGGCGAGACCGTCCTCGGCGTCGACGGTGAGCACTTCCACGACGCCCTCGAGGCGGTGAAGTCCGCGAAGGACACCACCTCCGACCTCGACCTGGACGCCGACGACCTGCGGCAGCTCGTCGACACCTACAAGGAGGTCGTGGTCAAGCACGCCGGCCGCGAGTTCCCACAGGACCCCCGCGAGCAGATGGACCTCGCCGTCAAGGCGGTGTTCGAGTCGTGGAACTCCCACCGCGCGATCCTGTACCGCCGCCAGGAGCGGATCCCGGCCGACCTCGGCACCGCGGTGAGCATCGTGGCGATGGTGTTCGGCAACCTCGACATGACCTCCGGCACCGGCGTCGCGTTCACCCGTGACCCGGCGAGCGGTGCCCAGGGCGTCTACGGCGACTACCTGCAGAACGCGCAGGGTGAGGACGTCGTCGCCGGCATCCGCAACACCGTCCCGCTCGCGGACCTCGAGGGCATCGACAAGAAGTCGTACGACCAGCTGCTGGAGATCATGGCGACCCTCGAGGGTCACTACCAGGACCTCTGCGACATCGAGTTCACGATCGAGTCGGGCAAGCTGTGGATGCTGCAGACCCGGGTCGGCAAGCGCACGGCCGCCGCCGCATTCCGCGTCGCCACCCAGTTGGTCGACGAGGGCATCATCGACATGGACGAGGCGCTCAACCGCGTCAACGGCGCCCAGCTCTCGCAGCTGATGTTCCCGCGGTTCGACGACTCGGTCGAGAAGAAGCTGATCGCCAAGGGCATGAACGCCTCGCCCGGCGCCGCCACCGGCAAGGTCGTCTTCGACACGTACACCGCGAAGAAGTGGTCGCGCTCCGGTGAGCAGGTCATCCTCGTGCGCCGCGAGACCAACCCCGACGACCTCGAGGGGATGATCGTCTCCGCCGGCATCCTCACCAGCCGCGGCGGCAAGACCTCGCACGCGGCCGTCGTCGCGCGCGGCATGGGCAAGACCTGTGTCTGCGGCGCGGAATCACTCGACGTCGACACCAAGCAGCGGCGCTTCCACGCCAAGGGCGGGGTCACCGTCGAGGAGGGCGACGTCATCTCCATCGACGGCACCACCGGCGAGGTGTTTCTCGGTGAGGTACCGGTGGTGGCGAGTCCGGTCGTGCAGTACTTCGAGGGCGAGATCGACCCCGCGGTCGACACCGGTGACAAGGGCGCCGACGAGCTGGTGCAGGCCGTCGACCGCGTCATGCGCCACGCCGACGGCGTGCGCCGGATGGCCGTCCGCACCAACGCCGACAACGCCGAGGACAGCCTGCGCGCCCGGCGTTTCGGTGCACAGGGCATCGGTCTGTGCCGGACCGAGCACATGTTCCTCGGCGACCGCCGACCCTTGATCGAGCAGCTGATCCTCGCCGACACGGACGAAGACCGCGACCGGCACCTCGCCGAGCTGCTGCCGTTGCAGCGACAGGACTTCGTCGAGCTGTTCGAGGCGATGGACGGCCTGCCCGTCACCATCCGGCTGCTCGACCCGCCGCTGCACGAGTTCCTCCCCGACATCACCGAGCTGTCGGTGCGGGTCGCCGTCGCCGAGTCCCGCGGGGAGGCCCGCGAGGGTGACCTGCGGATGCTGCAGGCGGTCAAGACCCTGCACGAGCAGAACCCCATGCTGGGCCTGCGCGGGGTGCGGCTCGGACTGGTCATCCCCGGCCTGTTCGAGATGCAGGCCCGGGCGATACTCGAGGCCGCCGCCCTGCGCCAGCGGGCCGACGGCGTCCCGCGGGTGGAGATCATGGTGCCGCTCGTCGGTGCCGTGCAGGAGCTGGAGAGCGTCAAGGACGCGATCATCCAGGTGGCCCGCGAGGTCCGCACCGAGACCGGCGCCCACCTCGACTTCCTCGTCGGCACCATGATCGAGTTGCCGCGCGCCGCGCTCACCGCCGACCACATCGCCGAGGCCGCCGAGTTCTTCTCCTTCGGCACCAACGACCTCACCCAGACCACGTGGGGCTTCTCGCGCGACGACGTCGAGGCCGCATTCTTCTCGCACTACCTGGAGAAGGGCATCTTCGGTGTGAGCCCGTTCGAGTCCATCGACGAGGAGGGGGTCGGCGAGCTGGTCCGCATCGGCGTCGAGAAGGGCCGTTCCCGCCGGCCCGGGCTCAAGACCGGCGTCTGCGGCGAGCACGGTGGCGACCCGGAGTCGGTCCGGTTCTTCGACGCCGTCGGTCTCGACTACGTGTCCTGCTCGCCGTTCCGCGTCCCGGTCGCGCGTCTCGAGGCCGGCCGGGCGACGTTGCAGCACGGCGACCACCACGCCTCGGCCTGAACCACCCGCGTCGTCAGTGGACGAACTCGAGCGCGTCGACGGCCACGGGGTCGGGTGAACCGTCGCTGGTGACGGTGACCGTGGCGCCGTGCCCCGCCTGGAACGCGAACGTCCCGAGCGGCACCCGGCCGTCGGCCTCCTGCTCGTCGACGTGCACCGTGGTCGCCGTCCCGGTCGCGTCGGTGACCACGAAGCTCACGTCGGCCGACAACGTGCCCTCGACGGGCAGACGGGCGTACACGGCGTAGCTGCCGTTCAGCGGCAGGTCCGGCGTCCACGTCGCCGTCGCCGGCCCGCCGGCGGCGCCGTTCGCGACGAGGTAGTTCGCGCCGTACGCGCCCGGCACCGCCCCCGCGGCCGACCAGGTCCCGGTGGTGCTGAACCCGTGCGGATCGGTGTTGTCGACGATCGTGGTCGAGGCCTGGGTGGAGGCGAGGATGCCCCCTCGTCGGAGCAGCAGCCGTCGGAGCGCTGTGTAGGACACGGACTGCACTTTGAGCTTGCCGTCGATGGCGAGCGACGCCGCGTCGGCCGCGGCCTGCCCCAGCATCATCAACTGCGGCTCCACCCGCACGCTCGACCAGGCCACGTGGGTGACCGACGGCGTGCCGGTGTCGAGCAGGTTGGTCACCTGCGTCGCCAGGGGCGTGATGGAGCCGTAGGGAATGGCGTAGACAGCAGGTGACGGCGCGGGCACCGTGCCCTCGTCGACGACCTGACCGGACTGGTCGACACCGCGGTAGCTGTTGTGCTGGTCGACCGAGTAGGCGCCGAGCGCGATCGTGGTGCTCTTGGTCCGGTTCTGGAACAGGTCCTGCTGGCGCAGGACGTAGGTGCCGACCATCCGGCGGGCCTCGCGCACGTACAGCTGGGTCGGCCAGTTGCCGTTGTCGGTGAACTCGTCGGCCGCCAGCCCGTAGCCGGCCATGTCCTGGTGCAGCGCCGCCGGCACCGCGGGGTCGTTCTGCAGGAAGTACAGCAACCCCATGTCGTAGTCGAGCGTCTGCTGGTGGATGGCCGCCCGCTGGGCGTAGCTGCCGTTGGGGTATCCCGTGCTGCCGTTGAGGAAGTCGGTCGAGAACGGACCGAAGTTGTTCATGTCGTACTTCCCGTTCGGCAGCGGCGACAGCTTCACCACGTCGCGGATGGTCAGACCGCGCCCGAGCGCCGTCTGACGTTGCGGCAACCACGCCGCCAGCAGGGCGAAGTCGTGCGGGTCGTAGTGCGCGGGCAGCGGGAACGGGACCCGGTTGGCGGCGACGTCCGTGGCGGTGATGCGGAAGTTGTAGGCCTGCACGTGGTTGTCAGCGCTCCCGACCCCGCCCAGCGCATCGGTGCTGATCTGCGGGAACAGACTCCCGGCGGGGTCGAGGCCAGAGACCGCGGGAGCGAAGCCGCGGGCCGGCTGGACGCCCGCGAGGGTCTCGCCGTACTGCGCCTGCGCCTCGCGCCCGGTCGTGTACGAGACCCCGGCGGCCGCCATCAGGTCGCCCTCGTAGCTGGCGTCGACGAATTCCCTGCCGCTGTAGGTGTTGCCGTCGGTGGTGACGAACGAGGCCACGACGGTCTTGGACTTCCTGACCGCGCCCGCCCCCTCTGCGAGCTGCTGGCCGGTGAACACGGCGACGCCGGCCTCGGCGAGCATCTGCGTCATGACCTGAGTGGCGACCCTCGGCTCGAAGTACCAGCCGGTCGGGGCGCCGTAGGAGGTGCCGACGCGGTCGAAGAACTCCCGGGCGACACCACCGATGACCGTGGTCGTCGAGCCGCGGTCGGTCGCGCTGAGCCCGCCGGTGACCATCCCGCCGACGCGGGCGGAGGGTTCGACGACGGCGGCGCTCTTGCCGAGCCGCTCCGCCTCGATCGCGGCCACGACCCCGCTCGGCGTGGCGCCGTACACGACGACGTCGAAGCTACGGACCGCACCGCCGTCCCGGGCCGAGGCGGGGGACGCCGCCCCCATCGACACCGCCGCGCCCACCGTCAGCGTCGCGACCACCGACAGCACACCTGCGCGCTTCATGGAACCCGTTCTCGCCTTCGTCGAACCCGGTCAGGACACGTCGTCACCCCGTAATCCTTTCCGGCAAGTGCCAGGGACCGGAAGTTCGTCGACGAACCGTCTCAGTGACCGTGACATCTCGAAGCGGGCAGCGACCCGTCTCGTGGCACGGTATGGCGGGGTTGCGGCGTCCCGATAACGTGGTGACGGGTGAAACTGTAGCTGTCGTGTCAACAGCTGAACAGGTGATCTCCCCGAACATGAGAGAGTCTGCCCGCGGTACGACGTGCTCGCGTGGAGGCGGAGCAACGCTGACGCGGAAGCGCTCCCGGACGGGCGCGGGAAGCGCCCGGGCGATCGGACGAGCCGGCCCGGAACTCACATCGCCCACGCGAGGAGCGGGACCGGACCGGCGTCGGTAGGGTCCAGACCATGTTCCGGTGGCGGGGACAACGGGCGCAGCCCGCGGTCCGGTCCGACCTGTCGACCCTGCGCAGCCCGGCTCCGGGCGCGGCGAGCACGGAGTCGCGCAGCAGCACGCGCCCCGGCGGCAACACGCTGGTGCTGCCGACCACCGCGCTGCTGCAGCAACTGCTCGACGAGTTCGGCCTCACCCACGGCATCGACGACGACGGTGATCTCGTCGTCCGCTGGGAGAAGTACAGCGTCTACTTCTTCTCCTACGGCACCCAGGGTGAGGTGCTGCAGGCCAGGGCGTACCTCAACCGGCGCTTCCCGGTCGAGTCGCGCACCGCGTTGGTCGTCATGCTCGACGACTGGAACCGCACCAAGCTCTCGCCGAAGGCCTACAGCGTGCTGCCCGACGACGGCATGGTCGGCATCTGCGCCGAGCAGTGCCAGGACTTCGAACTCGGCGCCACCCGCGCGCAGTTGAAGTACACCGTCGGCTCCTGGATCGACAGCCTGTTGCGGTTCGTCGAGTGGGTCGACGAGCAGGTCTGACCGACCCTTTCGTGCCTGACACCTCGACGTCCCGCTACGGCGACGCCGCCCGCGCGCGGCGGATCGACGAACCCGCAAAGCGCGGTGCCGTCGGCGAACGCACCCAGCAGCGCAGTCCCTTCGCGCGTGACCGCGCCCGGATCCTGCACTCGCACGGTTTCCGCCGCCTCGCCGACAAGACCCAGGTCGTCGCGCCGGGGGAGGACGACTTCCCCCGCACCCGGCTCACGCACTCGCTCGAGGTCGCGCAGATCGGCCGCGAGATCGCGGTGGCGCTCGGCTGCGACGCCGACGTCGTCGACGCCGCCGGGCTGGCGCACGACATCGGGCACCCGCCGTTCGGGCACAACGGCGAGACCGCGCTGGACGCCGTCGCGCAACCGTGCGGCGGCTTCGAGGGCAACGCGCAGACGCTGCGGGTGCTGAC
>CAXUNA010000073.1:9494-11087 GCA_964252095.1 uncultured Jatrophihabitans sp.
AATCTTTTTCCCGGCGGCGGCGGGGGGGGGGGGGGGGGCCGCCCCGGCGGGGGGCCCCGCCGCGGGGCCCCCCCACGACCTCGGGCACCCGCCGTTCGGCCACAACGGCGAGGACGCCCTCGACGTCGTCGCCGCGGGCATCGGCGGCTTCGAGGGCAACGCGCAGACCTTCCGGGTGCTGACCCGGCTCGAGGAACGCGTCGAGGGTGGCGGGCTGAACCTCACCCGCGCGGTGCTCGACGCCGCGTCGAAGTACCCCTGGCAACGGCAACCGGGCCGACGGAAGTTCGGGGTCTACGCCGACGACCTCGCGGCCTTCGAGTGGGTCCGGGCCGGTGCGCCGGGTGACCGGCGGTGCGCCGAGGCGCAGGTCATGGACTGGGCCGACGACGTCGCGTACTCGGTGCACGACCTCGAGGACGGCGTCCACAGCGGGCAGATCCGCCTCGACGCCCTGACGGTGGCCGACCGCGAGCAGCTGTGCCGGCTCGCCGCCTCGCACTTCCTCGACGGAGTGGCCGTGTTCGACCTCGAGAAGGTCCTCGACCGGCTGCTGGCGCTGCCCGCCCTCGTCGACCTCGCCGACGCCGGCCGCTCCTACTCGGCCCTCGCCGCGGCGAAGCGGGCGACGTCCGAGCTCACCGGCCGGTTCGTCGGCGCGGCGGTGGCGGCGTCGTCCCACGAGTTGGTGCGCTACGACGGGACGTTCGAGGTACCGACCGACATCGTCGCCGAGTGCGCGTTGCTCAAGGCGGTCGCGCTGCGGTACGTCATGCAGCGCCCGGAGGTGGAGCCCGCCAAGGCCGACCAGCGTCGGCTGCTGGTCGAGCTGGTCGAGTTGCTCGTCACGCTCGGCCCGCACGGCGTCGCCCCGACGCTACGGCCGGCCTGGGAGGCCGCGGCGGACGACGGCCGGCTGCGGCTCGTCGTCGACCAGGTCGCCACCATGACCGACTCCGCCGCCCGCGCCACCCACGCCCGCCTGCTCGCCGACCGCTGACCCTGACCCGCGCCCCTCCCGAGTTGATCAAGACGTTTCTGTCGCTGGAGGGCGCCGACGAGCGACAGAAACGTCTTGATCGCGGGCGGCTGGAAGTTGATCAAGACGTTGTGGCCGTCGCACCGGCTCCGGCGGCGACCATGGCGCCTTGATCGCGGGCAGCTGGGAGTGGATCAAGGCGTTGTGGCCGTCGGACCGCCGCCGGCAGCGACCATCGCGCCTTGATCGCGGGCGGCTGGAAGTCGATCACGACGTTCCTGTCGCTGGAGAGCGCCGACGAGCGACCGAAACGTCTTGATCAACTCGGCTCGTCGCGCAGGGTGCCGTCGTCGAGCGTGAGCCAGCGGGTGATGCCGAGCCCGGCGAGGAACGCGCGGTCGTGGCTCGCGACCAGCAGCGCGCCGCGGTAGGCGTCGAGGGCGGCGGTGAGGGCGTCGATGCTGGCGAGGTCGAGGTTGTTGGTCGGTTCGTCGAGCACCAACAGCTGCGGCGCGGGTTCGGCGAGCAGCAGCGCGGCGAGGGTGGCCCGGAAGCGTTCGCCGCCGGACAGGGTGCCGGCCGGCGCGTCGGCGGCCCGGCCGCGGAACTGGAAC
>CAXUNA010000074.1:0-11086 GCA_964252095.1 uncultured Jatrophihabitans sp.
GGAGGGCTTGGAGGGTTTGTGCCGCGGGGTTTGCACGCAGGGGTAGCCTTTGGTTTATCACCACACCGTGGGGGGGGTCGCGGGCGACGCCGGGTTGCCGGCCGCCGAGGTCGACGACGTCCTCGGCTCCGACCGCTACGTCACCGAGGTCGCGGCCGACTTCGCGCGGGCGCGCCAGCTCGGCATCTCCGGTGTCCCGTTCTTCGTCCTCGACGGCAGGTACGGCGTCTCCGGCGCCCAACCGGTCGAGGTCCTCGGCAGCGCGCTCGAGCAGGCGTACGCCGAGCGCGCCTGACTCAGTTCCGCCGGCGGGAGCTGATCACGCCGGTGTCGAAGCCCGCGAGGTGCAGGCCGCCGTGGAAGCGGGCGTGCTCGATCTTCAGGCACCGGTTCATGACGACGTCGAGGCCGGCCGCACTGCCCTGCGCGGCGACGTCGTCGTCCCACAACCCCAGCTGCAGCCACAGCGCCTTCGCACCGACCTCGACCGCCTCGTCGAGCACCTGGGGCAGGTCGCTGGGTTTCCGGAAGACGTCGACGATGTCGGGGGTTCCGGGCAGCTCGGCGAGTGACGGGTACACGGGCCGGCCGAGGATCTCCGTCGCCGCCGGGTTGACGAACCACACCTCGAACGACGAGCTCGACAGCAGGTAGGTGGCGACGAAGTAGCTCGCCCGTGACGGGTTGTTCGACGCCCCGACCATCGCGACGGTGTGCGAGCGGCGCATCAACGCCTGCCGGTCGGAGGCGCTGGGCTCGGTCCAGGTGGTCGTCACGAGTTGCCCTTCGTGGCGGCGGTGAGCGCCTGGTCGAGGTCCCAGAGGATGTCCTCCACGTCCTCGAGTCCGACGCTGATCCGCACCAGGTCGGGTGGTACGCCGGCGGCCTCGAGCTGGGCGTCGGTGAGCTGCTGGTGGGTGGTGCTGCCCGGGTGGATGACCAGGGTGCGGGCGTCGCCGATGTTCGCGAGGTGGCTGCACAGCTGCAACGCCTCGATGAACCGGGTGCCCGCCTCGCGGCCGCCCGCGACACCGAACGCGAAGACCGCGCCGGGGCCCTTCGGGGTGTACTTCTGCGCGCGGGCGTGGTGCGGGTGGCCCGGCAGACCCGCCCAGTTCACCCAGCCGACCCGCTCGTCCGCGTCGAGCCACCGCGCGACGGCGTGGGCGTTCGCCAGGTGCGCGTCCATCCGCTGCGGGAGCGTCTCGACACCCTGCAGCAGCAGGAACGCCGAGTGCGGCGAGAGGGCGGGACCGACGTCGCGCAGCTGCTCGCTGCGCAGCTGGGTGAGGAACCCGAACTCGCCGAAGTTGCCCCACCATTGCACGCCGCCGTACGACGGCACCGGCTCGGTCATCCGCGGGTGCTTGCCGTTCCCCCACGGGAACGTGCCGCTCTCGATCACGACGCCGCCCAACGTGGTGCCGTGGCCACCCAGGAACTTCGTTGCACTGTGCACCACGATGTCGGCGCCGAACTCGATCGGGCGGCACAGCCAGGGCGTCACCGTGGTGGCGTCGACCACCAGCGGGATGCCGGCGGCGTGCGCGACCTCGGCGAGCCCCTCGAGGTCCGCGACCTCGCCGCTCGGGTTCGCGACGACCTCGACGAACACGCACCGGGTCTTCTCGGTGATCGCCGCGGCGTAGTCGGCGGGGTCGGTGCCGCGCACGAACGTGGTGTCCACGCCGAACCGCCGCAGGGTGACGTCCAGCTGGGTCAGCGTGCCGCCGTAGAGGCTCCCGGCCGCGACGATCTCGTCACCGGCGCCGGCGAGAGCCGCGAACACGAGGAACTCGGCCGAGAGGCCGCTCGCGGTCGCCACCGCGCCGAGGCCGCCCTCGAGGCTCGCGAGGCGCTCCTCGAAGGCGGCGACGGTGGGGTTGCCGATCCGGCTGTAGATCGAGCCGTACTTCTGCAACGCGAACAGGTTCGCGGCGTCCGTCGTGTCGTCGAAGACGAAGCTGGAGGTCTGGTAGATCGGCACGGCCCGCGCCCCGGTGGTCGGGTCGGGCGCACCCCCCGCGTGCAGCGCGCGCGTACGGAAACCCCAGCTGCGGTCGGACACGTTCTACGACGATACGACCAGTGACGTCGAGACCGGAGTCGGGTTGCTGAACAGGTCGAACACCGGGCAGTGCTCGTCGACCTGCTTCTGCAGGGCGGCGTACGTGTCGTCGGACTCCGGGCCCGTGATCGTCACCGTCACCCGGACGTCCGACAGCCCCGGTCGCCCGCCGCCGTCGAAGCCGAACATGGTGCGGAAGTCGAAGTCGCCCACGACATCGACCTTGAGCGAGTCGAACCGGACGTCCTCCTTCGCGGCCCAGTACTTGTAGACCACGATCTGGCACGACGCGAGACCCGCCAGCGCGTAGTCGACCGGCCCGGGCGCCGCGTCGTCGCCGCCGAACCCGGCGGGCTCGTCCTGGTCGAAGGTGTGCCGGCCCGTCCGGATGCTGCTGGTCGGGCCGTCGGTCGCGGTGGCGTGCGCGCGGAACTGCGCGGCGGCGTTCGCGGGATCGACGGTGACGGCCTCCTGCAGGCCGGTGACGACGGGGGCGAGATCGGTCTGGGGCATGGCATGACTCCTGGGGAATGCGACGAGCGGACACTTCTTGTCTACCAGATCGGTAGGCAAGATGTGCCCGCTCGTCGGAGATCACAGAGGCGTCGGGACTTACGGGAAGGCGGGCACCCCGGGTGCGATCTCGGTGCGCTGCGCCTCGGCCTGCTCGTCGACCGGCGGCGCGACGTAGGGGTCGGCCTTCGGTCGTTCGCTGCCGCCCGGGAAGGCGAGCCGCAGGATCGTCCGCTGCACCGTGAGCCACTGCTTGCCGAACGGCCCGGTGTTGTAGGGCAGGCCGTACCGCTCGCAGATGTCCTTCACCCGCGGGGCGATCTCCTGGTAGCGGGAGCTCGGCATGTCCGGGTAGAGGTGGTGCTCGACCTGGAACGACAGGTTGCCCGAGAGCAGGTGGAACGTCGAACTGCCCTCGATGTTGGCGGCACCGAGCAACTGCCGCAGGTACCACCCACCCTTGGTCTCGTTCTCGATCTCGGCCTCGGTGAACGTGTACGCCTGGTCCGGGAAGTGGCCACAGAAGATGATCGCGTTCGACCACACGTTGCGGACCACGTTGGCGATCGCGTTGGCCACGAGGGTCTTGCGCCACTCGCTGCCCGAGAGCAGCGGGAAGGCGATGTAGTCCTTGACGATCTGCCGGCGGGCCTTCCGTCCGATCGCCTTGAGCTCGTCCCACGCCTGCGCCTTGGGCTTGCGCCCCTTGCGGATGGCCTCGAAGTCGAGGTCGTGCACCGCGACGCCCCACTCGAACAGCGCCATGAGCAGCAGGTTGACGACCGGCTGCGCGAGGAACGCCGGCTCCCACTTCTGCCGCGGGTCGACGCGCATGATCTCGTAGCCGACGTCGTGGTCCTTGCCGATGACGTTGGTGTAGGTGTGGTGCACGTAGTTGTGGGAGTGCTTCCAGGCGGCGGCCGGCGAGGCGGTGTCCCAGTCCCACGTCGAGGAGTGGATGGCGGGGTCGTTCATCCAGTCCCACTGGCCGTGCATGACGTTGTGGCCGATCTCCATGTTCTCGAGGATCTTGGCCAGGCTCAGCCCGGCCGTCCCGAGGACCCAGGCGGGCTTGTAGCGCGACGCCATCAACACGATGCGGGACACCACGACGAGGCGGCGCTGGAACTCGATGATCCCGCGGATGTACTTCGCGTCGCGGTCGCCGAGGTCGGCGAAGATTTCGTCGTGGATGGCCTGGAACTCCCGGCCGATCGCCTCGATCTGGTCCTCGGTGAGTCGGTCGATGGGGTTGGGGGTCTTCGGGACCTTCGTGGTTCCTGAGCTCAGCACCATTCCGCTGCTCCTCTCGCTGGTGACGCGGGTCGGTCGTGCGGTGGGTCTTCTACAACTCGATCTCGACGTGGCCCTCGGGGCAGCTGATGCAGATCCGCACCATCTCCCCGACCTCGCCGTAGGTGTTGCCGTTGCGCAGGTCGCGGAGCTTGCCCTCCGCGAGCCGGCCGACGCAGGTGTGACAGATGCCCATGCGACAGCCGTGCTGCAGCGCGAGGCCCGCGTCCTCACCGGCCTCGAGGATCGGCGTGGAGCCGTCGCACTCCACCTCGGTCTCGCTGACGCGGAACCGCACCGAACCACCCTGACCGGCCTCGACGTCGGCACCGGCCTTGGGTTGGAACCGTTCGAGTTCGAACTGCTCCGCGAGGCCTTCGTCGGTCCAGTGCTGCTTGAACGTCTCGATCATCGACGGCGGACCGGACAGGTACGTCGTCCGCTCGCGCCAGTCGGGCACGAGGTCGACCAGGTCCGCGGGTGCGAGCCGGCCCTTGTCGGAACTGAACCAGGTGTGCAGCGTGTAGCCCTGATGCTTGGCCTCGAACGCGCGCAGGGCCTCGGCGAAGATGACGTCGTCCTCCGTGCGCACACCGAACACGTGCACGACGTCGTCGAACCAGTCGCGCCGGTCGAGGTGACGGAGCAGCGCGAACATCGGGGTCACACCGCTACCGGCGCTGATGAGCAGCACCGGCTTCTCCGGGCGCCGCCCGATCCCGAACTCCCCCTCGACCTCGCCGAGGTAGAGCATCGCGCCGGGCTCGGCCTGCTCCAGCAGGAACGTCGACATCAGCCCGCCGTCGACCTTCTTCACCGTGAGGGCGATGACGCCCTTCGGGTGCCCGGGGTCGGACGTGAGGGTGAACGCCCGCCAGTGCCGGATGCCGTCGATCTCGACACCGACGCGCAGGAACTGGCCCGGCTCGTGGCCCGGCCACGGCCGGCTCGGGCGGATGACGATCGTCGCGGTGTCGTGGGTCTCGCGGCGGATCTCGGTGATGACCCCGCGCAGCTCGCGCGTGTTCCACATCGGGTTGAGCAGTTCGAGGTAGGCGTCGGGCATCAACGGGGTGGTGAGCGCCCGCGCCGCCGACAGCACCCGGCGCACGGCGCCCGGGATCTGCGGGACTGCTCCGCGTTCGACCATGACTAGACGATACCGGCAGTATCGGGTACCGCAACCCGGCGTGAGGCCCGGGCCACAGCGGGCGGCCGGCCCGTCACAGGTGCACGCCGGGCAGCAGCCGGGCGAGCAGGACCGCGCCGCGGCTCAACGCCTCGGGCGCCTTCGCCGTGAGACGCGAGTCCTCCCCGCCGGCGGCGACCGAGTCCGGGAACGCGAGGTACGCGGTGTGCATGATCGCCTCGGTGAGGTTCGGGGTGAGGGCGTTGGCCACGGCACCGAACGTGCCGAGCTTGGTCCCCCACTGCTTGGGGTGGTGTTCCAGCGCGTGGACCAGGACGCCCGCGGCCTCGTCGGGCGTCATGGTCGGGAAGCGGTCGTACATCTTCGTGGGCGCGATCATCGGCGTGCGGACCAGCGGCATGTGGATGACGCTGAACGTCACGCCGTCACCGATCGTCTCGGTGCTGACCACCCGGCTGAAGGCGTCGAGCGCGGCCTTGCTCGCGACGTAGGCAGAGAAGCGCGGAACGTTGGTCTGGACGCCGATCGACGACACGTTCACGATCCGACCGAACCGTCGCTGCTGCATGCTCGGCAGTAACGCAAGGATGAGCCGCACGGGTGCGAAGTAGTTCAACGCCATGGTGCGTTCGAAGTCGTGGAACCGATCGTATGACAGTGCAACGGAACGTCGGATCGAGCGGCCGGCGTTGTTGACGAGCATGTCCACGCCGCCGTGCTCGGCCAGCATGCGCTTCACGACGTCGTCGACCGAGTCCTGTTCGGTGAGGTCGACCGAGTAGACGTACGCCTCGCCGCCCGCGGCGACGATCTCGTCGCGGACCTCCTCGAGCTCGGCGGTGCGGCGCGCGAGCAGCAACGGGATCCCGCCGCGCTCGGCGACCTGGAGCGCGGTCGCCCGGCCGATCCCGGACGACGCGCCGGTGATGGCGACGACCCGGCCGTCGAGCTCACCGCGCGGGCCGTGCCGGCGGAACCGGTTCGGGTCGAGGTTCGCCGCCCAGTACGCCCACAACCGGGCGGCGTACGCGTCGAGTTCGGGCGGCGGTGGCACGCCCGCGGCGTCGAGTTCGGCCCGGGTGACCTCGGAGGCGAAGTGCGGCTCGAACACCATGTGCGGCACGACCTCGCTCGGCACCCCCAACCGTTGCAGGGTGAGCTGATAGCCCAGCGCGGCGCCCGGGACGGCGCCGACGACCTTCGCGGCGAGCCGGGCCGCGGGCCACACCGAGGTGCCCGGGAGGGTGGCGCTGACGGTCGGCGCCCCCGCCTGGGTCGCGAACGCGTTGTAGATCTCGACGAACGGCTGCGGCCGCGGGTGGACGAGGTGGAAGGCCCGGCCGTCGAGCCCCGGCCGGTGGATGAGCGCCGCCATCGCGTCGACGACGTAGTCGACCGGCACGACGTTGGAGTCGCCGAGCCCGGGCAGCACGATCGGCGTGCGCACCCGACGGGGCAGCCGACTCAGCGCGTCGATCGTCGGGAAGAAGTAATAGGGGCCGTCGACCTTGTCCATCGCGCCGGTGCGCGAGTCGCCGAGCACGATCGCCGGGCGGTACACCCGCCACGGCACGGTCGACTCCCGGACGATCTTCTCGGACGCGAACTTGGTCCGGTGGTACGGCGACGGCAGCGGCTGACCCCTGTCGAAGTCCTTCTCGGCGAAGGTGCCGTGCGCCTCCCCCGCCACCGCCACCGACGACACGTGGTGCAGCACCCCGACCTTCAGGTCCTCCGCGAGCTCGACGACCCGGCGGGTGCCCTCGACGTTGACCTGCTCGTTGCGCTCGGCGTCCGCGGTCATGTCGTAGAGCGCGGCGAGGTGGACGAGGTGGTCGATCCCGTTCCGCAGCCCGCGCCGGGTGGTCTTGTTGACGCCGAGGTCGGGCTCGGCGAGGTCGCCGGTGACGACGTGCACGCGGTCGCGGACCGACGTCGGCAGCGCGGCGAGCGCGGTCTCCAACCGGCCGACCGATCCGGGGCGGATCAGAGCGTGCACCTGCGCGTCGGGGTCGTCGAGCAGCTTCACGAGCAGGTGGCGGCCGATGAGGCCGGTGCTGCCGGTCAACAGGTACGTCGTCACAGGGGCGTCTCCACGGTGAGGCGGGCGCGAGGGTCTTACCCGGAACCCGAAGTTTCGCACCCTGCGATCCGCGGGGCCAGAGCCCTACGTCGCGCTGCGCTCGCTCACGAGCCGAAGCGCCTCGTGCCGGGCGGGCGGGACCGGTCCGTGCGCGCCGCGGAGCAGCTGCCGCCACTGCTCGTCACTCCAGTCGGCCGCCTCGGTCGTGTCGATGAAGTCCTCGAGCAGGTCGACGAACCGGTCGGGGTCGTGGTGGAACGGGAAGTGCCCGGCGCCGTCGAACAGTTCGAGCCGGCTGTGCGGCATCGCGGCGTGCGCGATGCGGGCGTGCCGCACCGGCAGCACGCTGTCCTTCGTGCCCCACATCAGCAACGTCGGCATGCCGCGGGTGAGATAACAACGGTCCAGCATCGTGACGACCTGGCCCCGCCAGTCGACGGCTCCGCGCAACGTCCGGACGAACGCCGACCGCGCCGTGGCGTCGGGCAGCGCGTCGACGAGCCGCACGAGGTCGTCGGCGTCGCGGCCGAGGCCGGTCCCGAGCAACGCCATCACCTTGAGGCCGAGCCTGATCCCGGTGCGGCCGCCGGGGAGCTTCGGGGCGAGCAACGCGTGATGGGCGCCGGGCACCGACACCGCCCGCAGGAACGGCGTCACCGCCTTCTCGACGCCGCCCGTCGCGACCAGCACGAGCCGTTCGCTGCGCTCGGGGAACTGGTAGGCGAACTGCATCGCGACGCCACCGCCGAACGAGTGCCCGACGAGCGTCACCCGGTCGATGCCGAGCACGCCGAGCAGGTCGCGCATGCCGTTCGCGTACGCCGCGACCGAGTAGTCGGCGCGCGGTTTGTCCGACGCACCGTGGCCGAGCAGGTCCGGCGCGATGACGGTGTGGTGCCGCGCGAGCCGACGCATGACCGGGAGCCAGGTGGCCGAGTTGTCGCCGATGCCGTGGATGAGCAGCAACGGCGTCCCACGCCCGAGGATGCGGTAGGCCCGCTGGTACCCGTGGACGTCGCGGGTCCGGACCGGCACGTCGTCCACGGGGAGGAACGTAGGGCGGCGCGGTTACCGCGGTGTTGCGCGGACACGCCGCCTCCCCACTGCCCGCGATCCGAGCGCAGATGTGTCGCCGGATCGCGCCGCCACCCCCGTCACCGCGATCTGCGCACACATGTGTCGCCGGATCGCGCCCGGGACCGTCAGTCGACCGGTCTCGCGTAGTGGAAGAACGCCCGCTTGCGGATGACCTCGGCGACCTCGGGCGGGACCATGCCCTCCCACGACTCGTCGCCCTCCTTGATCCGGCGCAGCACGTCACGCGAGAGGATCGGCAGGTACTCGCGGTGGTAGTCCTCGAGCGCCACGACGCTGCCGCGGCCGACGAGGTAGTCGTAGAGCGGCTGCAGCTCCCCGCCGACCTTCCAGGTCCCGGCGGTGACGACGTCGTCGCCGGCGAGCATCGGATAGGCGAACAGCTTGAGGTCGTTCTTGAACATCCGCCCGAAGCTCTCGAGGATCCCGCCCGGGAGCTCGGTGTAGTGCGACTCGTCGAACAGGTCGACCAGGCTCGGCACGCCCATGACGATCCCGATCGGGCCGTCGGTGCGCCACGACAGGTACGCCGCGAGCCGGTGGTAGGCGACGTAGTCCGAGATCAGCACCGTCATGCCGCACGCGGCGAGCAGGTCGGCGCGGGCGAGGAAGTCGCGGCGGTCGACGTCGCGCCCGCCGGCGAGCAGGTTCGACATCGTCAGCTCGCAGAGGCGGAGCACCTCCCGCCCCTCGACGGCCGGGGCCGCCGTGAAGGCGTCGCACGCGGCGTCGAGCATGTCGATGTTCACCAGCGTCGGAGGGCGGAAACTCCCGCGTTCGACGAGTACCGCCTTCTTCCGCAGCACCTCGCTCGGCTGCAAGACCTCACGATCGGGGCCGAACATCGCAGCGCCGGACAGTCCCAACTGCACGAGCTTGAGCGCCATCAGCCGGTTGTCCACCGCGCGGAACTCGATGCCCTTGAACTGGATCATGTCGATCTCGATGCGGCCGGTGGAGAGCCGGTCGAGCAGGTTCTCGATGAGCACCTCGGGCTCGTGGTGCTCGAAGAACGCCCCGTGCAACAGGTTGATCCCGACGATGCCGAGCGCCTCCTGCTGCAACGACGCCTCGTTGTCCAGCATCCGGACGTGGATGATCACCTGGCTCGGCTCGTCGTGCGGGCGGCTCTGGAACTTCACGCCCATCCAGCCGTGGCACTCGTTGCCGCCCTTGTAGCTGCGGGCGACCACGGTGTCGGCGAAGGCGAAGAACGCGTTGTTGTCGCCGCGTTCGTCCGAGAGCCGGTCGAGGTTGAGCTGGAACTCCATGTCGAGCATGGCCTGCAGGCGCGGCATCGAGACGTACCGGCCGGAGCGGCCGTAGACCGCGTCACTGACGGCCATGTCGTAGGCGGAGATGGTCTTCGCGACCGTGCCCGCCGCGCCGCCCGCGCGGAAGAACCAGCGCGCGACCTCCTGGCCCGCGCCGATCTCGGCGATGGTCCCGTACCACCGCGGGTCGAGGTTGATCCGCAGCGCCTTCTGATGGGTGTCGCCGACGATCTCCATGCGCGCTCCCGAGCGGTCGGACGGCCTTCCGGCGGTCGAGACGTTAGCGCTTCCGGCGGCGGCGCGGGAGCCGCCGGGTCGACGTAATCTCACCTGCTGTGGACGAGCCGACGATCACCGTCACCGACGACCCCGAGCACCGGCGCTACGACCTGCGCGTCGACGGCGAGCCCGCCGGTGCGATCGTCTACCGCCCCTCGGCCGGTGGGGCGAGGATCCTGCTCCACACCGGCGTCGAGGCGGCGTTCGAGGGACGTGGGCTCGGCTCGAAGCTCATCGCCGGGGCGCTGGCCGACTGCCGGTCCCACGGGCTCGCCGTGCTCCCGCAGTGCCCGTTCGTCAAGGCCTACCTGATGCGGCACCCGGAGGAACTCGACGTCGTGCGTCCGGGCGACCGGCTGGCGTACGGGCTGCCGCCGGCTTGACGCGACGGGATCAGCGGAGCGCGCTCTCGAGGACGGAGCCGTCGCGGCGTCAGCTCACCCGCCGGCCTGCCGCGCGCGGTGCGCCGCCGCCTTCACCCGGTTCTGGCAGGCGGTCGAGCAGAACCGCCGGGTGCCGTTGCGGGAGACGTCGACGAACACCCGATCGCAGCGCGGTGCCTCGCACACCCCGAGCCGGTCGGCGTACTCGCTGCCGACGACGGTGGCGAGCGCGACGGCGATGCCCCCGCCCCACTGCGACGGGTCCCGCTTCGCGATCCCGTGGAAGTGCAGGTGCCAGGGTTCGCCGTCGTGCCGGGTGAGCTCGGGCGTCGGGGCGTAGTGGTGGAGCAGGCCGTTCGCAGCCTCCGCCGCGGCGTCGAGGTCCCCGACACCGGCGTGCTCGAAGACCGGCCGCGCCGCCGTCCCGATCTCGGTCGCGGCCCGCATCGCCTGCGCGAGCAACCACCGGAACTCGGAGTCCTTGAGCGCCGCCGCGATGGCCGCCGCGAGCTCCACCCCGTCCGGGACGACGTACGGCCGCCCCTGCCGCTCGCCCGGCGTCACGGCGTTCACCAACGCGGTGGCCCGACCGACCAGGACATCCGCGTGACTGTTGAAGTTCACTTGACCAGTCACTCCCCCTCGATTTACGGTCAACGTCACTGACCAACCAATTTACGACAGTGACGGAGTGATGACATGCCGACCGCCACCACCGCCCGCGCCTGGCTCGACCGCTGGGACCGGCAGCAGGAGTACTACCTGGCCGACCGGGAGGAGCGGTTCGCGGTCATCGCCGACGTCCTGGCCCACGTGACCGGCCGGTCCGACCCGCTCGTGGTCGACCTCGGCTGCGGACCGGGATCGTTGTCGGTGCGGCTGCTCGACCGGTTGCCGGCCGCGACGGTGGTCGGCGTCGACGCCGACCCCTTGCTGCTCGGCCTCGCC
>CAXUNA010000075.1:0-11025 GCA_964252095.1 uncultured Jatrophihabitans sp.
ACCCTGGCCGGGGCCGAGGTCGACGTGCTCGTGCACCGCTCCACCGGCCTGCAGATCATCGAGCTCGAACCGGTCCTCGACGCTCTCGGCGCCGGCGCGATGTCGTACCGCACGGCGCGCCAGGCGCTGGCGCGGATCACCGCGGCGGGCAGCGTCGCGGCGTTGTGCGACGTGCTCGCCGGCGAGGTGCACGAGCTCACCGGCTTCGACCGGGTCATGGTCTACCGGTTCGACGAGCTCTGGAACGGCGAGGTCGTCGCCGAGCGCTGCCGACCGGAGCAGGAGCCCTACCTCGGGCTGCGATACCCGGCCACGGACATCCCGTCGCAGGCCCGCGCGCTGTACCTGCGCAACTGGACCCGGTTGATCGCCGACGCCACGTACACACCCAGCCCGCTCGTCCCGAGCCGCAACCCGGAGACCGACGAGCCGATCGACCTCTCGCGCGCGGCGCTGCGGAGCGTGTCGCCGATCCACCTCAACTACCTGGCGAACATGGGCGTGCACGCCTCGATGTCGCTGTCGATCGTCATCGACGGCCGGCTCTGGGGGCTGGTGGCGTGCCACCACAACAGCCCGCACCGGCCCTCGTTCGACGCCCGTTCGGCCGCGGAGTTCCTCGCGCAGGTCGCGTCGTCGGCCATCGACGAACGCGAGTCGGCCGACCGCCGGGAGTCCGAGCTCAAGGCCGAGCAGGAGGTCGGCGAGCTCACCGACCGCATCGGCCACGACGACACCACGCTCGACCTCGCCCTGGTGCTCTCGGCGGAGCAGATGCTCCGGCTGTTCGCCGCCGACACCCTCGCCATGCGGGTCGTGGTCGAGGACGCCCCGGCCGTGCGGTCGTTCGGCGCGCCCGTGGCCGACGAGTTCGCCGAGCGGGTCGTCGACCTGCTAGGGCGTACCGCGCCCGGCGAGCCGCTGGTCACGACGAACAACCTCCCGGTGCTCGATCCCCGCATCGGCGGGTCGCACCCCGGCGCGATGTACCTCGATCTCGGCGACGGCCGCTGGCTGCTCGCGCTGCGGCACGAGCTCACCCACACCGTCGACTGGGGCGGGGAGCCGACGGTGAAGGTCGTCCGGCAGCCGGAGCGGGAGGGCGAGCCGGTCGGGTACGGGCCGCGCGAGTCGTTCGCCCGCTGGCAGGAGGTCGTGCGCGGTTTCAGCGCCCCGTGGCAGAGCTGGCAGGTCGCTGCGGCCACGACGCTGCGGGAGTTCGTCGACCGCACCCGGGTGCGCCGGGCGAAGGACCAGCTGTTCGTCGCGGAATCGTTGCAGCGTGCACTGGTCATGCCGGTCGCCCCGACCATCCCGGGGGTGGAGCTCGCGACCCGCTACGACCCCTCCCAGTCCGGCATCCTCGGCGGCGACTGGTGGGACGTCGTGCCCACGGGCCAGGGCCGGTACGCCCTGGTGGTGGGTGACGTCAGCGGCCACGGCCTCGACGCCGCGGCGACCATGGCGCAGATCCGCACGTCGCTGCGCAGCTACCTGCTCGACGGCACGTCACCGGGTGAGGCCCTGGAACGCCTCGACCGTGCGGTGGGTGCGTTGATGCGACGCACGATCGCGACCTGCGCCATCGTCGAGATCGACGCGGTGGCGAGCGAGGTCTCGGTGCTCGGCGCGGGTCATCTCTCGCCGGTGCTGGTCCCGGCCGACCCGACGCTCCCCGCCCGCCAGCTGGTGACCGCCACCCGCCCGCCGTTGGGGGTGCAGGTGTCCGGCGAACTCACGCCCACCGTCGTGCCGATGGCGGCGGGCGACATCCTGCTGACGTTCTCCGACGGCCTGGTCGAACGCCGCGACGTCGGCATCGACGAGACGGTCGGGACCCTGCTCGCCCATCTCGAGGCGCACCGGGCGGACGTCACGGTGCTCGAGGCGTGGCTCAGCTCGCTCATCGACGCGAAGGTCGGCGACGGCACCGACGACACCACGGTGCTGGCGGCGCGGATCAGAGGCTGACCCTCGCCCCGGACGGGGGCGGAGGTCAGTGGTCGACGGCGAAGACCGAGTCGAGCGCGGTGATCTCGAGCAGCCGGCGGGTCCGCTCGCTCGGCCGACGCAGCAGCAGTTCACCGCCGGTGTCGGTGGCGACGTTGCGCAGCTCGACGAGCGTGCCGATGCCGCTCGAGTCGAGGAAGGCGACGCCGGAGAGGTCGAGCACGAGCCGGGCCGGGGCCGCGGCGCGGAGGGCTTCGTTCGCCTCGCGGAAGAGCTCGTCCGCGGTGGCGATGTCGAGGTCGCCACTGACGGCGATGACGACGGCCCCACCTTCGTCACTGCGTGTGAGCTCCACGGCGAGCGATTCAACCACGTCGCAACCTCTTGCGCGCGAGGAGACACCGCCCGGCTCGGGAACCGCTCGGACGAGGCAGGCGCGCGGTCTGAACGTGTTCAGGCGCGCTTGTGAACGGGTTCACGAGCGCGCGTAACCTACAGGACGTGACTGCGACAGCCCCCGTGGACGTCCCGGAGGCACCTGTGACCGCCTCCGGGCCCGCCTCGTTGCCCAGCGGCGAACTCCCTGCCCGGAGCAGCGCCGACGTCGTCGTCGTCGGCGCCGGGCCTTCCGGGAGCGCGGCCGCCTACTGGATGGCGCAGGCGGGCCTCGACGTCGCGCTGATCGAGAAGAGCCGGTTCCCGCGTGAGAAGGTCTGCGGTGACGGTCTGACCCCGCGTGGCACCCGCGCCCTGCTCGACATGGGCGTCGACGTCTCCGAGGAGGCGGGCTGGCTGCACAACAAGGGCCTGCGCGTCGTCGGTGGCGGCCTGCGGTTGCACCTGGACTGGCCCGAGCTGACCTCGTTCCCCTCGTACGGTCTGGTCCGCCCGCGGGCGGACCTCGACTCGCTGCTCGCGGGCCGCGCGGTCGCGGCGGGTGCCCGGCTGTACCAGGACGCCACCGTCGGTGACCCGCTCGAGGACGCCGCCGGCCGGGTGATCGGGGTGTCCGGTCGGAAGGGCGGCGACAAGCGGCCGTTCGAGATCACCGCCCCGATCGTCGTCGCCTGCGACGGCGTGTCCGGACGGATGGCGCTCAAGCGCGGCATCAACCGCGACGACAAGCGGCCCATGGGCGTCGCGGTCCGTCGCTACTACGAGAGCCCGCGCACCCACGACGACTACCTCGAGTCCTGGCTGGAGCTCTGGGACGGCCCGCCCGGCGCCGACGACGCCAAGCTGCTGCCCGGTTACGGCTGGATCTTCGGCATGGGCGACGGCACGGTGAACGTCGGCCTGGGTGTCCTCAACTCCAGCGCGGGCTTCCAGAAGACCGACTACCGGTCGCTGCTGACCACCTGGCTCGACAACACCCCGGAGGAGTGGGGGCTGCGCGAGGCCAACGCCACCGGCCCCACCCGCGGCGCCGGGCTGCCGATGGGCTTCAACCGCACCCCGCACTACCGCGACGGCCTCATGCTGGTCGGCGACTCCGGGGGCTCGGTCAACCCGTTCAACGGCGAGGGCATCCCCTACGCGATGGAGTCGGGCAAGTTCGCCGCCGAAGCCGTCGTGCAGGCGCTCGGCCGGCCCGAGGGCAGCAGTCGCGAGAAGGGCTTCGCGGGCTACCCGGCCGCCATGGCGGAGGAGTGGGGCAGCTACTACCGGCTCGGCGGCGTGTTCGTGAAGCTGATCGGCAACCCCGCGGTCATGCGGGCCTGCACGCGGCACGGCCTGCCGCACCCGGGCCTCATGCGGTTCGTCCTGAAGCTGCTGGCGAACCTGCACGACCCGCACGGTGGCGACGTCTCCGACCGGACGATCGAGCTGATCACCAGGATCACCCCGGCGGTGCGCTGACGTGAGCGGTTCGAGGAGGCGTACTTAGGCGACCCTCACCCCGTCACGGGCGGGCGGCCGGAGCTAGCCTCTGTGCCGGAACCTCGCCACACGGGCCGGCCCCTCGGCCCCCGCCCGACGACCCGACACCGCTTCCGGCCCCGAGCCTCGTCGATCCAGGAGGAGACGGCACGTGCCCATCGCCCCGTACATGCCGATCGTGTTGCTGTTCCTGCTCGCGTTCGGGTTCGCGGGGTTCTCGGTCGGCATCGCGCCGTTCACGGGACCCAAGCGCTACAACCGGGTCAAGCTCGACTCCTACGAGTGCGGGATCGAGCCGACGCCACAGCCGGTCGGCCCGCAGCGGTTCCCCATCAAGTATTTCCTGACGGCGATGCTGTTCATCGTCTTCGACATCGAGATCATCTTCCTGTACCCGTACGCCGTCGCCAACGGAGCGCTCGGCCTGTTCGGGCTCGTCGAGATGGTCATCTTCATCGTCACCGTGTTCATCGTCTACATGTACGTGTGGCGACGCGGTGGCCTCGACTGGGACTGAGGTGGCAAAGCCATGGGACTCGAGGACAAACTCCCGGAGGGTGTCCTGCTGACCTCGGTGGAAGCCGTCGTCAACTGGACCCGCAAGTCGTCGCTCTGGCCGGTGACGTTCGGCCTCGCCTGCTGCGCCATCGAGATGATGACCTTCGGCGCGCCCCGCTACGACTCCGCGCGCTTCGGCATGGAGGTCTTCCGGCCCTCGCCGCGCCAGTCCGACCTGATGATCGTCGCGGGTCGCGTCACGCAGAAGATGGCGCCGGTCCTGCGCACCATCTACGACCAGATGGCCGAGCCCCGTTGGGTCCTCGCCATGGGCGTCTGTGCGAGCTCGGGCGGGATGTTCAACAACTACGCGGTCGTGCAGGGCGTCGACCACGTCGTCCCGGTGGACATGTACCTGCCCGGCTGTCCGCCGCGGCCGGAGATGCTCATCGACGCGATCCTCAAGCTGCACCACAAGATCCAGCACGAACCGCTCGGCCCCCGCCGCGCCCAGACGCTGCGTGACCAGGACGTCGAGCTCGTGCCCTCCAGCTACAAGTACGCCCGCTGATGGCCGACGTTTCCCAGGCGCAGACCGGCTCGACGCCGGACGACGTCACGGCGAACGCCGCCGCGGCAGCCGCGAACTCCCAGGCCGGCGTGACCCCCACGCCGGCCGCGAAGGACGCCGTCGCCACCGACCAGCCGGTCGCGCTCCAGCACGACGACGACCGCGGCGCGAACGAGGCGACCTTCGGCCGTGAACGCAAGGGTTCCTTCGGCATCACCGGTTCCGGCGACACCTCCGGTTTCTCCCGGCTGGTCCGCGAGCCGTGGACCGCACCCGTGGCCGAACGGCCGTACGGCGGCTACTTCGACGCCCTCGTCGACGCCCTCATCGCGGCGTACCCCGAGTACGAGGCCGCCGTCGACCGCGTGGTTGTCGACCGCGGCGAGCTCACCCTCTACGTCGCGCGCGAGCACCTCGTGGCGCTGTGCCAGGTGCTGCGCGACGACCAGGCGCTGCGGTTCGAACTGCTGTCGAACCTGTCGGGCGTCGACTACCTCGGCAGCGAGCGGCGCTTCCACTCGGTCGTCAACCTGACCTCGATGACCTGGCGGCGCAAGCTGCGGCTCGAGGTCGCGGTGAGCGAGGCCGACCCGCACGTCCCGAGCCTCACCCCCGTCTACCCGACGGCGGACTGGCAGGAACGCGAGACCTGGGACCTCATGGGGATCGTGTACGACGGCCACCCCGGCCTGACGCGGATCATGATGCCGGACGACTGGCCCGGTCACCCGCAACGCAAGGACTACCCGCTGGGTGGTGTGCCCGTGCAGTACAAGGGCGCGACCATCCCGCCGCCGGACGAGCGGAGGGCATACAAGTGAGGCTGACTGGATCTGCTGTGGGAGCGAGGAACGAGCGAGGCCCGGAGCCTCGAGCGATGGCCCGCTCTCGGCCGGAGCGGGGAGGCACAGCGTGAGTGACACCCAGGAAGACATGTACGCGGGAACCCGGGAGACCACCGAGGGCCGCGTCTTCACCGTCACCGGCGGTGACTGGGACGACGTCATCGGCGCCGACCCCATCAACGAGGAACGCATCGTCCTCAACATGGGCCCGCAGCACCCGTCGACCCACGGGGTGCTCCGGCTGGTGCTCGAGCTCGAGGGCGAGACCGTCACCGACGCCCGCGTCGTGGTCGGCTACCTGCACACCGGCATCGAGAAGAACACCGAGTACCGCACGTGGACCCAGGGCGTCACGTTCCTGACCCGCGCCGACTACCTCAGCCCGATCTTCAACGAGACCGTCTACTCGATGGGCGTCGAGCGCCTGCTCGGTGTCGAGGTGCCCGAGCGCACCAAGCTCATCCGCATCCTCATGATGGAGATCAACCGCGTCTCGTCGCACTGGGTGTGGCTCGCCACCGGCGGCATGGAGATGGGTGCGCTCACCGCCATGACCAACGGGTTCCGCGCCCGCGAGAAGTGCCTCGACGTCCTCGAGGCCATCACCGGCCTGCGGATGAACCACGCGTACGTCCGCCCCGGCGGCGTCGCGCAGGACCTCCCCGAGAACGGCGTGGAGAAGATCGAGGAGTGGCTCGGTCTCATGCGCGAGGAGCTGCACGGGGTCGACAAGCTCCTGCGCGGTCAGCCGATCTGGGTGCAGCGACTCAAGGACGTGGGGTGGATCGGGGTCGAGGGCTGCCTGCAGCTCGGCGTCACCGGCCCGCTGCTGCGCGCCGCCGGCCTGCCGTGGGACCTCCGCAAGACCGACCCGTACCTCGGCTACGAGACCTTCGACTTCGAGGTCCCCACCGACGACCGTGGTGACTCCTGGGCGCGGTTCCTGGTGCGCGTCGCGGAGATGCACGAGTCCCTCAAGATCGTCGAGCAGGTGCTCGACCGGCTCGAGCCCGGTCCGGTGTGGGTGGACGACCCGAAGATCGCCTGGCCCGCGCGGCTCTCGCTCGGCCCGGACGGCCTGGGCAACTCGCTCGCGCACGTGCAGAAGATCATGAACGGCTCGATGGAGTCGCTCATCCACCACTTCAAGCTGGTGACCGAGGGCTTCCGGGTCCCGCCGGGGCAGGTGTACCAGGCCGTCGAGAGCCCGCGCGGCGAACTCGGGGCGCACATCGTCTCCGACGGCGGCACGCGGCCCTACCGCGTGCACCTGCGCGAACCCTCCTTCATCAACCTGCAGGCCGCGCCCGCGATGTCGGTGGGCGGCATGGTCGCCGACGTCATCGCGTCGGTGGCCTCGATCGATCCCGTCATGGGGGGTTGCGACCGATGAGCACCGATCGTGCGTTCACCCCGGCGGGTCCCAGCGACGCCGGGTTCGGCACGGGCACCAACCACCGCACCACCGTCATGCAGCTCGACCGGCCGGGCGACGCCTCGGTGTTCGAGCCCGCGATCTGGGACGACGCCCGGGCGCTCGCGGCGCGGTACCCCGCGGGCCGCGAGCGGTCGGCGCTGTTGCCGCTGCTGCACCTCGTGCAGTCGGTGCAGAGCTGCATCACCCCGGACGGCATCGCCTTCTGCAGCGAGGTCCTCGGCATCACCAAGGCCCAGGTCGCCGCGGTCGCGACGTTCTACACGATGTACAAGCGCAAGCCGGTGGGCGAGTACCTCGTCAGCGTCTGCACCAACACCCTGTGCGGGCTCATGGGCGGCGACGAGATCTACGAGACGGTCAGCGACGAACTCGGCATCGGCATGAACGAGACGCTCGAGGACGGCACGATCACCATCGAGCACGCCGAGTGCCTCGCGGCGTGCGACTACGCGCCGGTCGTCACCGTCAACTACGAGTTCTTCGACAACCAGACCGTCGAGTCCACCCGTGAGCTGATCAGCGAACTCCGCGCGGGCGGGCGTCCGCTGCCCACCCGCGGTGCCCCGCTGTGCTCGTTCAAGGAGACCTCGCGGCAGATCGCCGGTCTCGGCGACGCCCGTCCGGAGGCGCTGACCGCGCCCGCGGCCGGCACGCCCACCGAGATCGGTGTCCGCCTCGCCACCGAGCGCGGCGAGAGCGCACCGGGCTGGACGGAGAGCGACCAGGTCGCCGCGGCCCGCGCCGAGGTCGAGGGTTCGCGCCGGCCGACCGGTGCCGGACGCAACGGTTCCGGCACGACCGGTGCAGGACGCAACGATTCGCCCGCGTCGTCCGGCACCGCGGCCGCGCCCCAGACCGGGGCGCAGTACGGCGGTTCCGGTGGCGACAGCCGGGGCAGCAGCGCGAACGACGCCGGCGCCTCGACCGCCGACTCCGATCCGAACGCCGGAACCGACGCCACCCCCGGAGGGGATCGCTGACATGCCACTGACCCCGGTGCTCACGAAGCGCTTCGGCACGCAGACGCCGTGGCTCATCGACAGCTACGAGCAGCTCGACGGCTACGTCGGGCTGCGGGCGGCCTTGAAGTACCAGCCGTCCGAGCTCATCGACATGGTGAAGGCGTCCGGGCTGCGCGGCCGTGGCGGTGCGGGTTTCCCCACCGGCATGAAGTGGCAGTTCATCCCGCAGGACAACCCGAAGCCCAAGTACGTGGTGGTCAACGCCGACGAGTCCGAACCCGGCACGTGTCGTGACCTGCCGATCATGATGAACGACCCGCACTCGGCCATCGAGGGCATCATCATCACCTGCTACGCCGTGCGCTCGACCCAGGCGTACGTGTACATCCGCGGCGAGGCGGCGCACGCCATCCGGCGGATGACCCAGGCGGTCGAGGAGGCGCGCGAGCGCGGGTACCTCGGCACGGACATCCTCGGCTCCGGCTTCGACTGCGACATCGTCGTGCACTCGGGCGCCGGTGCGTACATCTGCGGCGAGGAGACGGCGCTGCTGGACTCCCTCGAGGGCCGGCGCGGCCAGCCGCGGCTCAAGCCGCCGTTCCCGGCGGTCGAGGGCCTGTACGCGGCGCCGACCGTGGTCAACAACCTCGGGTCGCTCGCCTCGGTGCCGTACATCGTGCTCGGCGGGGCCGAGTGGTTCTCGGGGCTCGTCGCGGGCACCCCGGGTGACGACAACCCGTCCAAGGGCTCGCCCGGTTCGTGCATCTACTCCCTGTCCGGCCGGGTGAAGCAGCCCGGGCAGTACGAGGCGCCGATGGGCACCACGTTGCGCGAGCTCATCGACATGGCGGGCGGCATGAGCCGCGACCTGCCGCTGAAGTTCTGGACGCCGGGTGGGTCCTCCACGCCGATGTTCGGTGCCGACCACCTCGACGTCCCGTTGGACTTCGACTCGGTGGCCAAGGCGGGTTCGATGCAGGGCACCTCGGCGCTGATGATCTTCGACGAGGGCGACAACGTCGTCCGCGCGGTCTACAAGTGGACCAAGTTCTACGAGCACGAGTCGTGCGGGAAGTGCACGCCGTGCCGCGAGGGCAACTACTGGACCGCGCAGATCCTCGAACGCATCCTCGAGGGACGCGGCACCGAGGAGGACCTCGACACGCTCGCCGACGTCGGTGACAACATCCTCGGGCGTTCGTTCTGCGCCCTCGGCGACGGCGCGGTGAGCCCGATCGCGAGCTCGCTCGCCCTGTTCCGTGACGACTACCTCGACCTGATCCGCAGCGGCGAGCCGGCCCCCGGCTTCCGCGTGCTGGCCGGAGCCCACTGATGACTGCTGTGTCCGACGACAAGAGCGCGCCCGCCAAGCGGGACGATCTGGTCACCGTCACCATCGACGACCTGGAGATCTCGGTGCCCAAGGGCACCTTGCTGATCCGGGCCGCCGAACTGCTCGGGATCCAGATCCCGCGCTTCTGCGACCACCCGCTGCTCGCGCCGGCCGGCGCCTGCCGGCAGTGCCTGGTCGAGGTGCCGGACATGGGCAACGGGCGCGGGATGCCCAAGCCCGCGGCGTCCTGCACCACCACGGTCATGCCGGGCATGGTCATCCGGACCCAGCTCACCTCGCCGGTCGCGGACAAGGCGCAGCAGGGCGTGATGGAGCTGCTGCTCATCAACCACCCGCTCGACTGCCCGGTGTGCGACAAGGGCGGCGAGTGCCCGCTGCAGAACCAGGCGATGAGCAACGGCCGCGCCGACTCCCGCTTCGTCGAGACCAAGCGGACGTTCGCCAAGCCGGTCGCCATCAGCCAGAACGTCCTGCTCGACCGCGAGCGGTGCGTGCTGTGCCAGCGCTGCACCCGGTTCTCCAACGAGATCGCGGGCGACCCGTTCATCGACCTGCTCGAGCGCGGTGCCAACCAGCAGATCGGCATCTCGGCCGAACAGCCCTTCCGCTCCTACTTCTCCGGCAACACCGTGCAGATCTGCCCGGTCGGCGCCCTCACCGGCGCGTCGTACCGCTTCCGCGCGCGGCCGTTCGACCTGATGAGCACGCCCTCGATCGACCCGCACGACTCCTCCGGCGCGGCGATCCGTGTCGACTGGCGGCGCAGCAAGGTCACCCGCGTGCTCTCCGGTGAGGACGCCACCGTCAACGAGGAGTGGATCAGCGACAAGACCCGCTGGGCCTTCCACGGCGGCGAGCAGACCGACCGGATCCTCGCCCCGCAGGTGCGCGGCGAGGACGGCCAGCTGCACGAGGCGAGCTGGCCCGAGGCGCTCGAGGCCGCGGCCGAGGGACTGCGGGCCGCGGTCGGGGCCGGCGGCGTGGGCGTGCTGCCCGGCGGCCGGCTGACCGAGGAGGACGCCTACGCCTACGCGAAGTTCGCGCGGGTCGCCCTCGGCACCAACAGCGTCGACATGCGCGCCCGGCCGGGCAGCGACGAGGAGCTCGCGTTCCTCGCCTCGAAGGTCGCCGGTGTGACCCCGACCCGCGGCGGGGCCTCGTTCGGGATGCTCGAGCAGGCGCCGACCGTGCTGGTCGTCGGGCTGGAGCCCGAGGAGGAGGCGCCGATCGTCTTCCTGCGCCTGCGCAAGGCGATCCGGGCGCACGGCACCAAGGTCGTCGGCATCGCACCGTGGCTGTCCGACGGCATGGTCAAGCTCGAGGCCGAACTGTTGCAGAGTGCACCGTCGGCCGAGGCCGACGTGCTGCACGGACTGTCCGAGGCCACGCACGAGGCGCTGCGGCTGCCGGGCGCGGTCATCCTCGTGGGAGAGCGGCTGGCGACCTCGCCGGGTGCGCTGACCGCCGCGGCCGATCTCGCCGAGTCGACCGGCGCCACCCTCGCCTGGATCCCACGCCGGGCGGGC
>CAXUNA010000076.1:0-10903 GCA_964252095.1 uncultured Jatrophihabitans sp.
CGCCCGGACGGCGCGGGCGATGTCGGCGCGGCCCGCCTCCTTGGTGAGGTAGCCGCGCGCCCCCGCCCCGAGCGCGGCGAGGATCGAGCTCTCGTCGGCGAAGGTCGTGAGGACGACGACCGCGGTGTCCTCGAAACGTTCGAGGATCTGCCGGGTCGCGGCCGTGCCGTCCAGCACCGGCATGTTGAGGTCCATGAGCACGACCTGCGGCCGGTGCGCCTCGACCGCCGCGACCGCCTGGGCGCCGTCGGCCGCCGTCGCGACCACGCACAGCCCCGGCTGCAGGTCGAGCACGGTGGCGAGCGCCTCGCGGATGGCCGTCTGGTCGTCGACCACGACGACCGTGATGTCGCCCTCGACGGTGGTGCTCACGCGGGGACCTCGACGTGCACGCGCCACCCTCCTGCGTCCTCGCCCTCGACGATCGGGCCGGTCTGCACGCTACCGCCGAGGATCTCGACCCGTTCCCGCATGCCGATCAGGCCCATGCCGCTGCCCGCACCGGTCAGCTCGGCGACCCGGCCCGCGGGGCCGTTGACGATCTCCAGCGCCGTGGTCGCGGGGGCGAACGTCAGGGTGAGCCGGACGCGCGCGTCCGGAGCGTGTTTACGTGCGTTGGTCAGCGATTCCTGCGCGACGCGCGCCAGGGCCGTGGCCTGCGGGGTGGGCACCTCGCGTCGTGGACCCACGACCTCCAGCGCCGTCCCGGGCGGGGCGGCGGCCTCGACCATCGATCCCAGGGTGTCGACGAGGGGGAGGGCGTCCTCGCGCAGCGTGTGCACGGTCCGGCCGACCTCGGCCATGCCTTCGCGGACCTGACGTTGGGCGCGGCCGGCCGCCGCGCGCGCGCCGGTGGCGTCACCGTTCTCCAGCAGCGCGTCGACGACCTCGAGCTGCATGTTGATGCCGGCGAGCGAGTGCGCGAGCACGTCGTGGACGTCGCGGGCGATGCGGGTGCGTTCGGCCAGGGTCTGCGCGCGGGCCTCGGCCTCGGCGGCCTCGACTCTGGACTCGGCGGCGGCGCGCATCGCGGCCTCGGCGAGGGTGCGGCTGCGGTTCGCGGTGCCGATGAGGACGGTGGTGCCGGTGAGCGCGCCGACGTACCAGGGCGTGGCGATCCAGTCGAGCGCCGTGCCGACGAGGATCCCGACCACGCATGACGTCGCGGTGAGGGTCGCGATGACGAACGCCCGCCCGGTGGGCAACCGGAATCCGGCGCTGCCGGCGAGGAAGTAGGCGAACAGCGAGGTCGAACCCGACCGGTCCACCATCAGCACCCCGCCCGCCAGCAGGGCGCCGACGACGAAGACCGGCGTGGTGGAGATCCGCGCCACCACGGCGGCGGGGAGCACCCGGGGCAGCGTCACCAGGATGTTCGCGACGACCAGCGCGTACGCCGCCGCCTCCAGGCCGGCGACGTCCGCGGTGCGTACCACCGACAGGCTGACGACGGCGATCGCGACCACGATCGCCGCCTGGCGGACGGTGCTGTCGTACCGGAGCCAGCGCTCGGCCCGCTGCACCCACGCCGGTCCGGCGTCGGGCCCGGCGGGCTCGGGGGCGGTGGTCGTCATGACCGGTGCATCATCTACCAGTCGCGCTTGACGGTGGACACGACGGTGCGGAGCCCGGTGCCGTCGGTCGCGCGGATCCGGTCACGCGCCTTGTCGAACGCCGGGGCGGGCTTGTGGGACCTACCGTCCTCGCCCTTCTCCCACACCACCTGGCCGTCGCGGTGCATCGCCCGCAGCAGGACGACCGCGCTCTCGGCGAGGATGCCCAGCCCCACCGACAGCAGCAGACCGTGCGTCGCGCTGGAGGCCGAGTCGCCGGTGACGGCCATCTCGACCGGGATCAGCGCGCCCTTGACGGCGAAGTTGAGCACCCAGAGCCCGACGGTGCCGGCGCGGTACCGCATCCACAGCTCGCCGTTGCGCTCACCGAGGTGCACCGTCAACCCGCGCACCGCGCCGATGACCAGGCTCAGGGCGATACCGAGCCCGAGGAACCCGACCGTGACGACGCCGAGGTGACCGACGTCCTGCAGCTGCACCGCCCCGATCACGGAGAGGACCAGGGGCAGCACGAGCAGGCTCTTGAGCTGCACGATGTCGCCGACGACGCGGCGCACGAGGACGTAGCCCACTCCCGCGACGATCAGCAGGATGTCGATGGCGTTCATGGTGGCGATCCCTCCGGCGTGTCCCGTGTTGCCTGACACCGAGAACGCTAGGAGCGCCGCCGGTTCCCGGCATGCACCCGCAGGTGGAGATCCGGGTGGAGATCCACCGTCGAGGCAGGACGGCGGCACGACGGCCCGGGCGGCCGCGGGTCCCCGGGTCGTGTGTCACCCCTCGCGCTCTCGGGCCCACGGGTATTTGTCCGAGGCGGGTGTCCAGCGGGGTGCGGGACGCGCACGTCGGGCCCACACCGATCCCGCCCGCACCCTCACATCACGCGGACGACGTGTTCCTGCCCGAGTCGAGGGCGGCGATGACGGCGTCGGCGGCCTCGACGGCGGTGATCTCCCCGTTGCGCACGGCGGATTCGGCGTTGGTGACGGCGGGAGCGACGTCGGTCAACCGGGCGAGCAGCCGGTCGCGGACCATCGAGCGGGTCCACTCGACCAGCTGATCGGCCCGGCGACGCTGCAGCCCCGCCTCCCCCAGCCACTCGCGGTGCCGGGTGACGTGCTTCCACACCCGGTCGAGATCCGTGCCCTCCTGCGCGCTGCAGGTCACCACCGGCGGCTGCCAGGCGTCCTCGGGGCCGCGCACGAGCCGCAGCGCCGACGACAGTTCCCGTCCGGCCCGCTGGGCCTCCTCGACGTGCGGGCCGTCGGCCTTGTTGACGGCGATGACGTCGGCGAGTTCGAGGATCCCGCGCTTCATCCCCTGCAACGAGTCGCCGGTACGGGCCAGGGTGAGGAACAGGAAGGTGTCGACCATGTCGGCGACGACGTACTCCGACTGCCCCACGCCGACCGTCTCGACCAGCACGACGTCGTACCCCGCGGCCTCGACCACGATCATCGACTCGCGCGTCGCCTGCGCGACCCCACCGAGCGTGCCGGCGGACGGTGACGGCCGCACGAAGGCGTCGGGCGAGACGGCGAGGCGGCCCATCCGGGTCTTGTCACCGAGGATCGACCCGCCGGTCCGCCGCGACGACGGGTCGACCGCGAGCACGGCGACCCGGTGACCGGCGGTGAGCAGATCGTTGCCCAGGGCATCGATGAAGGTCGACTTGCCCACGCCCGGCACGCCGGAGATGCCGACGCGCACGGCGTTCCCGGTGTCGGGCAGCAGATCACGCAACAGGTCCTGCGCGAGCGAGCGGTGCTCGGCGCGGCGCGACTCCACCAACGTGATGGCGCGCGCCACCGCGGCCCGCTCGCCCGCCCGGACCCCCGCGGCCAGCGCCTCGGGGTCGGGCGTCGGGCTCATGCCGCCGGACTCATGCCGACAGTGTCTCCGAGAGCGTCTCCAGCAGGTCCGCCGCGGCCGCCGCGATGACCGTGCCCGGCCCGAAGATCGCGGCCGCGCCCGCCTCCCGCAGTTCCGCGTAGTCCTGCGGCGGGATCACCCCACCGACGACGACGAGGATGTCCGGCCTCCCCTGCTTGGCCAGTTCGTCGCGCAGCGCCGGCACCAGCGTCAGGTGTCCCGCGGCGAGGGAGTTGACGCCGACCACGTGCACGTCGGCCTCGATCGCCTGGCGCGCCACCTCCGCGGGCGTCTGGAACAACGGGCCCACGTCGACGTCGAAGCCGAGGTCGGCGAACGCGGTGGCGATGACCTTCTGGCCGCGGTCGTGGCCGTCCTGGCCCATCTTCGCGACCAGGATGCGGGGACGACGGCCGTGCTCGGCGTCGAACGCGTCGGTGGCCGCGCGGACCTCGTCGATCTGGTCCACCTGGCCCGCCTCCTCGCGGTAGACACCGGAGATGGTGCGCACCGCACCGGTGTGGCGACCGTAGACCTTCTCCAGCGCGTCGGAGATCTCCCCGACCGTCGCCTGGGCGCGGGCCGCGTCGATGGCGAGGGCGAGCAGGTTGCCGCCGCCCGCCTCCTCGGCCGCGGCGTTCGTGAGCTTCTGCAGGGCGTCGTGGACGGCGTCGCCGTCGCGGTCCGCGCGCAGCCGGTCGAGTTTGGCCTGCTGTTCACGGCGCACCGCGCGGTTGTCGACCTTGAGGACGTCGACGTCGTCCTCGGTCTCCATCCGGTACTTGTTGACGCCGATCACCGGCTGCCGGCCGGAGTCGATCCGCGCCTGGGTGCGGGCGGCCGCCTCCTCGATGCGCAGCTTGGGCAGACCCTCGTCGATCGCGCGGGCCATGCCGCCCGCCTTCTCGACCTCCTGGATGTGTCCCCAGGCCCGCCGGGCGAGGTCGTACGTCAGCTTCTCGACGTAGTAGGAGCCGCCCCACGGGTCGATCACCTCGGTGGTGCCGGACTCCTGCTGCAGCAACAGCTGGGTGTTGCGGGCGATCCGCGCCGAGAAGTCGGTGGGCAGCGCGAGCGCCTCGTCGAACGCGTTGGTGTGCAACGACTGCGTGTGCCCCTGCGTCGCGGCCATCGCCTCGAGACAGGTGCGGGTGACGTTGTTGTAGACGTCCTGCGCGGTGAGCGACCACCCCGACGTCTGGCAGTGGGTGCGCAACGACAGGGACTTCGGGTTCTGCGGGTCGAACTGCCCGACCAGCTTGGCCCAGAGCAACCGGGCGGCCCGCAGCTTCGCGACCTCCATGAAGAAGTTCATGCCGATGGCCCAGAAGAACGACAGCCGCGGGGCGAAGGCGTCGACGTCGAGCCCGGCCTCCCGGCCGGCGCGGATGTACTCCACCCCGTCGGCGAGGGTGTACGCGAGCTCGAGGTCGGCCGTCGCCCCGGCCTCCTGGATGTGGTAGCCGGAGATCGAGATCGAGTTGTAGCGGGGCATTTTCGCCGAGGTGTAGCTGAAGATGTCGGAGATGATCTGTATCGAGGGTGCGGGCGGGTAGATGTAGGTGTTGCGGACCATGAACTCCTTGAGGATGTCGTTCTGGATCGTCCCCGCGAGCTGCTCCGGCTTCACCCCCTGCTCCTCCGCCGCCACCACGAACAGCGCGAGCACCGGCAGCACCGCGCCGTTCATCGTCATCGACACGCTCATGCGGTCGAGCGGGATGCCGTCGAACAGCTCGCGCATGTCGAGGATCGAGTCGATCGCCACGCCCGCCATGCCGACGTCGCCGACCACGCGGTCGTTGTCGCTGTCGTAGCCGCGGTGGGTGGGCAGGTCGAAGGCGACCGAGAGCCCCTTCTGCCCGGCGGCGAGGTTCCGACGGTAGAAAGCGTTGCTCTCTGCAGCGGTCGAGAACCCGGCGTACTGCCGGACGGTCCACGGCTGGGTCGTGTACATCGTCGGGTACGGCCCGCGCAGGAACGGCACCAGGCCGGGCACGGTCTGCAGGAAGTCGACGTCGGCGAGGTCGTCAGGTCCGTACCGGCCGGACACCGCGATGCCCTCGGGCGTCTCCCACGGCGTGCCCGGGTCGACCTCGACCACGGGCGGCGTGCCGAGGGTGGCGTGCGAGAAGTCCGGGATCATGCCGTCGCCTCCGTCCGGTCCGACGCCGCCAGCGCGTCCCACACGCGCTGCACCACGTCGAGCACGTCGCACCCGGCGAACAGGTTGCCGTCCGCGCCCTCGACCTCCACCTTGCCCGCGATCCACACCTGCGTCGCACCCGCCTCCCGGACGGCCGCCGCGGCGGCCGCGCCCTCCTCGCCGTAGACGGCGTCGGACGAGCACAGGCACACCACGGGACCGTGGCATCCTGCGGCGTCGGTGAGGACCTCGACCGCGAGACCGCCCGTCTGGAACAGGTTGGTCGCGAAGCCCACCCGCGCGGCCGACCTGCCGCGTCCGCCGAGCGCCAACAGCTGCACCGACGGCCGCGAACCGGTCTCGGCGAGCACGTCGTCGGACCGGTCGCGCCACCGTTCGAACGGCTCGGCCCACCGCCGCAGCCCCGGCACCGCGGGGGCGTCGTCGCGTTCGAGCCGTTTCTCGTCGAGGTCGGCGAACTCGCTGACGCCGGTGAGCGGGAGCTTGCGGTTCGCGATCCAGTCGTCACGCTCCGCCGCGGCGGCCGAGACCGTCTCGGCCGCGAAACCGTTGCTCAAGGCCGCGACGATCCCGCCCGCCCGCTCGACCGCGGTGAACTGCTCCCACGCCTTCTGCGCGACGGCGTCGGTCAGGGACTCGACGTACCAGGACCCGGCGGCCGGGTCGACGACCCGCGCGAGCGAGGCCTCGTCGTGCAGGATCGCGTGCACGTTCCGGGCGATCCGGCGTGCGAACGGCACCGGCCGGCCGACCGCGAGGTCGAACGGGTGCACGGTGACGGCGTCGGCGCCGCCCGCCGCCGCGGCGAACCCGGCGACCGTGGCCCGCAGCATGTTCACCCACGGGTCACGGGCGGAGAACATCGCCGCCGAGGTCACGGCGTGCTGACGCTGCACCACGCCGTCGACGCCCGAGAGTTCGGCGACGCGCGCCCAGACCCGGCGGGCGGCACGCAGCTTGGCGATCGAGGGGAACTGCCGGTCGGTGACCGCGAACCGGAACTCGATGTCCGCGAGCTCACCGCCCTCGCGGAGATAGGCCACCGCGGTGGCCGTCGCGAACGCGATCTCGTCGGCGTCGGTCGCGCCGGCGTCGGCGTAGGCGGTGCCGTCGACCGTCACCGGTGCGAGACCGGCCGTGTGCTCGGGCACGGCCCACGTCACGGTGCGCGCCCCCCGGCGGCACGCCGAGGCGACCGGGTCGACGCCGAGCGAGCCGCGCAGCGCGACGTCGCCCGCGATCTCTGCCAGCGCACCCGCCGCCGCGGCCACGTCCGGCTCGGCGTCGAGGACGACGGCCACCAGGTCGAGCAGGACGCCGTCGAGCACGCGGGCGAGGTCACGCGGGGCGATCGCCCCGGAACCGACGCGCAGCCAGAGCGAGGACGCGCCACCCTCGAGGTCGGCCAGCACGGCGGCGTTCGCGCGGACGGGATCGGGGTCGTCGTGCCGGACCCGGATGTCCCAGGCCCCCGGTGCCCGGGTGACCGCGCCGAGGCCTGGGTCGTCGTCGGCGGTGAACAGCGGCACGACACGGATGCCGTCGAGGTCGGTCCGGGTGAGCGCGTCCAGCGGATCGACGTCGTCCGCGGCACCGGCCTTCCGCAGCACGGCCCGGGCGAGCTCGCGCCAGTCCGACAACCCGGCAGCCGGGAAGTCGTCGAGGTCGAGGTGGGCCGGCGACTCGGGCTCGGGGGGTGCGGGCGCGGGGGTGGTCGGCGCGTCGTCGGGCGGTTCGGGCGTCGCTGCCATGGCCGGATCGTAGGAGGGTCCGGCCACCGCCGCGCGGCGTCAGTGGCAGATCTCTCGCCCCGCCGGGTCGGTCACGCCGTCGGCAGCACCTGGTCGATGCCGGTCACCAACGTGCCGACCTTCAGCTTCACGGGCGTCGAATCGACCCCCGAACCGTCGTTCGGCTGGTCCTTCCAGCACGACGGCGTGAACTGCTCGTCCGAGCCGTCCACCGCGCCACCGGTGAAGCACACGGTGTACGTCCCGGAGATCAACCCGGTCGAGGTGAACCGGCCGTCGGCGCCGGTGGTCGGGGTGTCGCTGTCCTGCGGGAAGCTCACCCCGAAGACCTGCACCTGCACGTCGTGCACGGGGCGCCCGCTCGCGTCGGTGAGGCGGCCGGTCACACCGGCGGCCGGCGGCACGACGAGCGTCACGGCGACCGTCTGGCCGTGCACCACCTGCACCGTCTTGCGGTAGGTCCCGGGGGTCGGCGAGAAGCAGGTCTGCAGGTAGCCGCTGGTCGACGATCCACCCTGCACCGCGTCGACGTCGTCGACGCAGACCGAGAACGTGCCGGTCGCGAGGTTCCCGATCGTCGCGTGGCCCTCGGCGTCGGTCGGACCCGCGCCCTCACCCGTTCCCCCGCCCGGCGGGTACGCCGCCACACGGGCTCCGCGTAGAGCGTTGCCCTGTGCATCGGTGACCGTGACCGTGATCGCCGCGGGCGACCCGAGCGCCAGGTCCGCGGTGGTGGTGCCCCCGGCCGTCACCGTCACGGGTGGGCGGTGCTGGGTGTCGGTGTCGCACCCGATGCAGCCGTTGTCGTACCCGCCGGGCGACGTGCCTCCGGTCGCCTCGTACGCCTGCGCGAAGACCCGGATGGCGCCGGGCTCCACCCAGTCGAACCGGTAACGGCCGTCGGCACCGGTGGTCACCTGCGTCTGCTGGCCGTCGACGGTGACGTGCACCTTCGCGAGCGGCGCACCGGACTCGTCGGTGATCCGGCCGGTGATCGAGCCCCCGCCGTTGAGATCCGCGTCGATGCCACGGACGTCCGTCCCGGTCGCCAGCGCCACCTGCCCGGACGCGAACGGAGAGGTCTGGTGCCAGCACTGGGTCACGAGCCCGGTGGGCGGCGGGATCGGGTTGTAGAGGGTCGGCAGGAAGCAGACCGTGTAGCTGCCGGGCCGCAGGGACGCCACGCGGTACCGGCCGGTCGCGTCGGTCGACACCTGGTCCTGCTCGAACCGCACGTCGTCGCTCTCGCCGCTGACGATCACCGTGACACCCGCCATCGGCGCGCCGCCCGGCCGCCGGACCTGGCCGGACACGGCCGCCGCCGCGGGCAGGGCGGCGTCGATGCCGGAGACCGTCGTACCCGGCGTCACCGGGATCTCGGTGTACCGGTTGCCGCTCCGGTAGTAGACCATCGGCTGGTTCTTCCAGCACCGGTCGACGTACCCGGTGGTCGACGACCCGCCGCCGGGATCGATCGGGGCCTGGTAGTAGTGCGCCGCCAGGAAGCAGACCGAGAGCGTGTCGCCCCGGTCACCCGGGTCGACCAGGGTCCGGTAGGCGCCACCGGTCCCGGTCACGGCGGCGGTCCCGTGACCGTCGGGGTCGATCCCCACACCGACCTCGACCAGCACGTGCGAGAGACCGTGCCCGCCCGCGTCGGTGACCGTGCCGGCGAGGACGACGCCCGGCCGGGCCGTCACGTCCGCGACCTGGCCGGCGCCGCTCAGGTCACCGCACTGCACCGGGTAGCCGGTCGGGCTCGCCGCCGACGCGGCGATCGGGCCGAAGCACAACTCGTCGACGAAGGCGTCGCGGGGCAGCCCGAGGATGCTGTAGCTGCCGTCGGCGCCCGTGGTCACCGGCTCGGAGTCCGCGGTCGAGTACCCGTCCTGCCCGATGTGGACGGCCACCCCCGCGAGCGGCGCGCCGCCCGCGCCGAGCAGCCGGCCGTGGACGGCCACGCCGCTGTCGGTGAGCTGCTGGTCGGCGCCGGTGGTGAGCTTCCCCGCGGCGATCGACACCGCGCCGGTCGGTCCGCACGTGCTGGCCACGCCCGTGGGCCCGACACCCGGGCTCGCGTTCGTGGTCGACAGGCAGATCGTCGCCCCGGGGTCGGCGTCGAGCGCGTCGGCGACGTAGCGGCCGGCCGCGTCGGTGACGGCCTCCGGCGCGTAGGTCGCCGTCTCGATGCCCTCGTCGACGTCGTCCACGTACCCAACGACCACCTGCACCCCGGCGAGCGGCTGGCCGGCCGGGCCGGTGACCGTGCCGCTGACGGCGCCGAGCGAGCCGTCGAGCCAGTAACCCGCGACGTCGACGATCAGCTCGACGGTCCCACCGCTGCCGTTGTAGAGCTGCACCCCGCCGTCGTCGCCCGGCGAAACGGCCACGGCGTCGGGGACCGTGGACCCGGCCTTGAAGTTGAGGTTCGACGCGAGCGGACGTGCGTGACCCGCGGGGTACGCGGTGACATAGCCGTCGCCGCGCGTCTCGGTCGCGGTGACGGTGAGCAGCAGGCCGGAGACGGCGTGTTCGGGCACGTCGCCGCGGTACTCCACCGTGATGGTGCCGCCGGCCGGGACTGCCGCGTAGCCGTACTCCGGGGTCGAGTCCTGGCGGGTGTCGAGCCACCGCTGCGGGTTCGCCGCGCGGAACGCGCCCGAGGTGAGCACCGCCCCGCTCCGGATCCACCCTTGGACGTCGACCAGGACGTCGGCCCGGGCCCCGAGGTAGATCGCGACCTTGCCGTCGGCGCCGAGCGGGACGGTGACCTGGCCCGCGAGGGTCTGTCCCGCCGCGTAGTTGAGGTTCGAGGCGGTCGGACGGTCGGAGCCCGACGGGTACGCGGTGAGGTAGCCCCCGCCTGCGGGGTTCACGACCGTCACGTTCAGCACCACCGAGCGGGCCCCGGAGGCGGGCACCCCGCCGTGACCCGCCAGGGCGACGACGCGGCTCTGGTTCGTGGCCACCGGGGCGCGGGTGGTCCCGAGCCCGGAACGCGTGTCGACGACGCGGCTCGGCGTCACCGCGGTCAGCGTCCCGGCGGCCGTCGGCGTGCCCGCGACGTCGTACCCCGAGACGTCGGCGACGAGGTCCAGCGGGGCGTTCGCGCCCGAGTAGAGCGACACCGTGCCGTCGGCCGCCAGGGGCACCGTGACGACGTTCGCCAGCGTGCGGCCGGGCAGCAGGTTGAGGTTCGACACCACCGGCCGGGTGCGGCCGGTCGGGAACACGGTGACGTAGCCCCCGGACGTGACCGAGGTGGCGGTCAACGTCAGGACGACCGCACCGGCGCCGCTCGCCGGAACACCGCCCCGGCCCGCGATCTTGACCGCGATCGTGTGGCCGGTGGCCACCTTGCCGCGCGCCACGCCGTTGCCGGTGCGGGTGTCGAGCACCCGGGCCGGGGTGAGGGCCACGAACGCCCCGGGCACCGTCGCGGGCTTCGCCGCGGCCGGGGTGGCAGCGGCGGACGGCGGCTTCGCGGCCACCGGCTCGGGCTTCGCCCTCGACCCCGGTGCCGGCGCGACGGTCGACGT
>CAXUNA010000077.1:0-10858 GCA_964252095.1 uncultured Jatrophihabitans sp.
GTCGGGGTGGTGCTCGGCGATCCACGCCCGGCGGGCGCGGCGCTGGTCAGCCGTGGACACCGGTGCCCGGTGGCAACGCGAGCGGGACGTCGGCGGCCGGCAGGGCGGGTGCCGACGCTCCGGCACCCGGGGACAGTGCCGGGACGACGTCGTCGACCGGTTCCGGCTCGTCGTCGGTGACCAGGTCGTCGACGACGAGTTCCAGCGTGCGGCCGCCGAGCAGTGCGGCGACGTCGCGGTCGACCCGGGCGGCGAGATCGGGCAGCACGACGCCGTAGCGGGCGACGACGTGCACCTCGACCACGTCCACGTCGGCCGACACCCCGTTGGGGCCGCGGCCGTTGACCCGGGCAACACCGGGGCACGCCGACACCACCGCACGGATGCGGTCGGTGTCGACGGGGGCCGTCACTGGACGCGCGCCTCGGCGGAGGAGTTGTCGTCGTCGTTGTCGTCGCCCGGGATGTAGATGTCGTCGACCGCGATGTTGACCTCGGTCACCTCAAGGGTGGTCATCTTCTCGATGGCGGTGATGACGTTGCGGCGGATGGCCTTGCTGACCTCGCCGATCTCCACGCCGTACTCGACGATGACGTCGAGATCGACCGCGGCCTGCCGCTCGCCGACCTCGACCGAGACGCCCGCGCCGAGGCTCGGGCGGCCACCCGGGATGCGCTCGCGGACCGCGCCGAACGCGCGGGCGGTGCCGCTGCCGAGCTTGTGCACGCCGCGGATCTCGCGGGCGGCGATGCCCGCGATCTTCTCGACGACGGTGTCGGCGATGGTGGTCTTGCCGTGCGTGGTCACCAAGGCGGTGTCACTGGTCGTGGCGGGGGCCGGCGTGACGGTCTTCTCGGTGGATGTCGCTGCCATGGTGCGTCTCCTGGTGTCTGGTGGTGGAACCGGGAGTGCACCCGGAACTGTCGTACACCCCTCTGACACGGCCTGCCCGTGCGGTGTCACGCGCAACCCCGGGTGACCGCGCTCACCGCGGCCCGCGAGGTCTGCCACCATGGCCCGCGTGAGCGGATCGGGATCGGCGGTGACGTCGTCCCTGCCCGACGACGTGCTCGTCGTCCGGGCCCGCGAGGGTGATCCGCGGGCGTTCGAGGTGCTGCTGCGTCGGCACGAGCGGGTCGCGTTCGCGACGGCGCTGCGCATCGTCGGCCGTCGTGGCGACGCCGAGGACGCGACCCAGGACGCGTTCGTCACCGCCTGGCGGCAGCTACCCGGGTTCCGCGGCGAATCCGCCTTCTCGACCTGGCTGTACCGGATCGTCACGACCCGCGCGCTCAACCAGGTCCGCTCCCGCTCGCGTCACGACGACCGTCGCGAGGGTCCCGACGTCGCGGACCTCGTCGGCGGCAGTGAACCGGTAGCGTCGGCCGTCTCCCCCGAATCCCACGCTCAGGCGGACGCCCTGGTGACAGCGTTGCACCGTGCACTCGCCGACCTACCGGAACAGCAGAGGTGGTGCTGGGTGCTGCGTGAGATCGAGGGCTGCAGCTACGAGGAGGTCGCGGAGATCACCGGAGCGAGTGTCACGGCGGTCCGCGGACGGTTGCACCGTGCACGGATCGCGGTCGCCGGCTCGATGGCGGCGTGGCGATGACCGTCCCGACCCTGCCGTGCGGGCACGACCCGCTCGACGTCGCGGACCACGCCGCGACGGGTGAGCTCGACGAACACGAACGCGACTGCCCGTTCTGCCAGGAGGCCGTGGCCGCGGCCGCGCTGTCGGCCCGGGTCGGTGCCCGCGCCGCCGCGGTCCACGACGACGCCGAACCCCCACATGACCTCGTGCCGGCCGTCATGCGGTCGGTGCGCACCGAGTTGCGCACCGCTCGCGAGATCCCGGTGCCGTCCGACGACGGCGCCGCCTTCGTCACCGACCACGTCGTGACCACCGTGCTGCGCGACGCCCTCGACGCCGCCGACGGTCTCGTGGTGTCCTCGTGCCGGGTCGAGTTGCTGGCCGGCACCGGGTTGGGCGTGCGGGTCGAGGCCCTGGGCCGCTACACCGACGACCTCCCCGCCGGGGCCGGCGCCGCACGGGCGTTGGTCGTCGCCACCCTGCAGCGCGAGTTCGGTCTGGTCGCCACCGCCGGGGTCGACATCGCGGTGGTCGACCTGATCGAGCCGGCGTCGTGACCCTCGAGGTGCGCGACCCCGTCCTGGCCGCGATCGGCCGGCGTACGGCCACCGGTACGCCCGGCGTCGCCCGGCTGCACGAACTGCCGTGGGCGGCGGGCGCGCTGACGCGACAGCGCAGCCGGGCCGTCGAGGTGCAGCGGGTCGGTGGCGCGCCGGTCGTCACCGTCCGGCTCGTGCTGCGTCGCGGCCGGCCGGTCGTCGACGTCGTGCGCACGGTGCAACGTTCGGTACGTGACGAGGTGCGGCGGTTGACCGGCGTCGCCGCCGAGGTGGTCGTGGTCGTCGTCGACCTCGAATGAGGGCCACAGCGGGACCCCCTAGCCTGATCCCATGACGCGTCGTCGGGTGTCGCTCGCCTACCGGGTGGTCATGGCCGTCGCCACGCCCATGGTCCGTTGGTGGGGGCGGCTCGAGGTCGTCGGACACGAGCTGCTCGCGCCCTCGGGCGGGATCCTCGTGATCGCGAACCACGACAGCCAGTGGGACCCGTTGGTGGTCGGTCTCGGCGCCCGTGGCGTGCAGGTGCGGGCGCTGGCGAAGGCGTCGTTGTGGAAGAACCCGATCGTCGCGAAGGTGCTCGACGGCATGGGGCAGATCCCGATCGAACGCGGCCGCAGCGACACCACGGCCCTCACCGCGGCGATCGACCGGCTGCAGGCCGGCGACTGTGTCGGGGTGTTCCCCGAGGGCACGGTGTCCCGGGGCCGCGAGCTGCGTGCGCTGAGCGGCGCCGGCCGGTTGGCCCTGGCGGCACCCGGCGTGCAGGTCGTCGCGGTCGCGATCACCGGCGCGGTCGACATCGTGCGCTTCCCGTTCCGGCCGCGGGTCCGGGTGGAGTTCTTCCTGCCCGAGGGGGGTCAGCCGCGCGAGGGTGAGAGCGCGATCGTGCTGACCCGCCGGGTCATGACCGAGGTCCGCGCCAAGGCGCCCGCCGTCCCCGGCGGTCGCCACCCGGTCGCGCCGGAACCGACCGCGGTCGAGTCGGCGGAGTGACGGACGGCCGCTCAGAAGGTCGACAGCGGCATCGTCGCGGTGAAGGCCAACCGGCCGACGCCCGCCCCGCCCTTGATCCGCTCGAACTCCTCGAACGTCAGCCGCAGCGGCGCGGTGTTGCCGGTCGGGAACAGCACCGTCCCCTTCCAGGTGACCAGGTCGGAGCCGGCGACGGTCGGCGTCAGCTCCAGGGTGTTGGAGAAGCCGCTCGGTCCGGTGGCGGGTGACCACGCGAGCGCGTCGTCGGCGATCCGGCTGTGGCGCTGCTCGATGATCACCCGCATCCGTGACGGGGCGCCGGAGGCGGCGCTCGCCACCGGCGCCCGGCCCGTGACGGTGCACTGGATCGACCGGGTGGTGCGGCCGGTCAGCGTCACCGAACGGTTCGGCGCCAGCTGCGCGTAGTCGACCACGTGCACCTTCGACAGGTGCGCGTCCGCGATCGAGTTCGGCTGGTAGCGGGCGAGGGCCAGCCGGATGAACGGCGTGTACGTCGTCAGCTCCAGGCCGCGCGGGCCGGCGAGCTTGATGTCGGCGTACCAGAGCCCGCGGACGGCGTCGAACCCCACCTTGTGCCCGGCGACGTCGACCTTCTCCGTCGCCTCGGCGACGCTCAGGGAGCCGGTGGAGCTGCTCGAGACGGCGAGCGGGAAGTACGCGGGCGTCGGCTGCTCGTTGATCGCCGTGGTGGAGCTGAAGACCGGGTCGTAGCCCCAGAGTGTCACGTACGACGCCAGGTCGGTCGGCGGCAGCAGGTCGGAGTTCGTCCGGTGCCAGCACACGACGCCGAGCCGCTCCTGGTCGCCGCTCGACCACCACGGCCGTTCGAGGTAGACGCGCAGGGCGCCGCCGGTCCGCGTCAGCGTCGCACCGCTGTTGACGGTCTGGTAGATCGGCACGACGTACCGGACGTCCGGCGCGGTCGGGCGGGCGGAGTTCAGCACGTGCATCGACGCCGAGGTCGTGCCGTCCGCCACCGGGTCGGAGTGGGTGTGGATCGTCGGCGCGACGTAGGAGAACCTCACCGACGCCCCGGTCAGCCCGGCGCTGCTCACCGCCGCGTTCGCCAGCACCTGCACGGTCCCGTGCGTGGCGTGCGCCGGGTCGGTCGCGACCAGCGGGTCCTCGGTGACGAGGTAGTCGCCGGGCGTCGGGGCCGGTGCGTCGAGGCGCGTCCCGGGCAGGGCGGGGACGAGCCGGCGGGTGCGCGCACCGCTCGCGTCGGTCCACGTGAGCGTCACCTGGACCGTGGAACCCTCGAACGCGACGCCCGGCGCCACCGCGGCGGCCCGGAGCGCCGCGACCGGGTCGGCACCGAGCGGGAGCACCAGCTGCTCGCGGAAGTACTCGACGTAGTAGCTGGTCGCCGTCCCGCGGTAGGTGACGGCCCGGAACTTCGTGTCGCCGAACTCGTGCGACCGCACGAAGTTCTCGGCGTCGGCGGTCGTGACCTGGACGCCGTTCGCGCCCTGCAGGTAGCCGTACCCGGACCGGGTCGGTTCGAGGGTGAACGCGTGACCGGTGAACTGCTGCGGGGTGACGGGGTCGGCGTTGCTGCCCGTGTCGACCGGCATCGCCCAGGCGGCGTCGACGTCGACCCGCGCCGTGCTGCGGCGGCTGAACTCGGCGGTGCCGCCGTTCGGGAGGGTGGACGTGCCGGTGAAGGTGGCGCGGGTCTGGCCGATCGCGCCCTTGGTCGGCTGCAGGTGCAGCCTCGGCGCGAGCAGCGGCGTCCGGACGGCGTGCACGAAGGTGACCTGCCGCCACGGAGTGACCATCCAGTGCTTCCCGGCGAGGATGGCCGACCGGGCGGCCGCGATGTTCTGCGAGGTCGCGGTGGGGGAGCGCTGCAGCCACTCCCACAGCGCCATCAGGTCGAGCGTCGGCTGGTCGATCGCCGCGTTGACCAGCGTCGTGAACATGTAGCCCTTGCCGAGCGTGAGGTCGAGCTCGGTGGTGACCACGGCGGCGTCGTCCGGGTCGGTGACGGTCTTGACCGCCCAGTCGTTCCCGGTGCCGCGGCTGAGCACGATGCGTGCGCCCTGCAGGGTCGGCCAGCCCGCGCCCGCGGTGTCGAACGGCAGCGTCGCGACGGTCTGCTTGAACGCGTTGATCCACAGGTTGCGGACCAGCGCGCTGCGCCCGATGTACTCGGGCAGGTAGTCGATCGGCAGGTACCCCGGGTACAGGTAGGGGTTGTCGGTGCCGTGCGGACGGCCGGGGTCGACGAGCTCGCCGGCCGCGGTGAGGTCGGTGGCGTCGCGCTGCGCGAGGTCCTGGTAGAGCTTCGCGACCTGGTTCATCGGCTCGCCGGGCTTGCTGACGACGTCGAACGCCTTGTGCTGCTCGGCCATGGTGACCGAGGTGGGCGACGGCACCACGAGTCGCGTGGTGGCGACGTTGTCCAGTGCAACGGTCCCGTCCACCGTGGCCGATTCGCTGCGGACCACGACGACCTCCTCCGACGCCCCGGGCAGCGGCGGGTCGACGAACAGCACCCGCGGCGCGGCCACCGGCTCGAACCGCAGGTGCCTGCTCTCCGGGGTGACCGCGGTGGCGGCGGGTGCGGTCTCGACCGGGACGGAGTTGCCCGCGAGGTCGGCGGCGCGGGCCCGCAGCTGGTACAGCTCGCCGAACCGCAGGCGCGGCAACCGGCGGTGGTTGCCGGTCGAGGTGGTGGGGCCACCCGATGCGCTCGCTCCGGGTACGGCCCACGACGTCGTGATGTTGAAACCGGTCGACCCCGGATCGCCCGAGGTGGGGCCGCCGTCGACGAACGGCTGTCCCTGCCGCGGCACGGCGAGGCTCCAGCCGTCCCAGCGGGTGAGGGTCTCCTGCAGGTACAGGTCGGTCGATCCCGCGCCCTGGGTGGTGGGCGAGGGCACCACGGTGTCCTCCTCGAGCACCGTGAGCGGGTCGGTGCCGTTCACGGCGATCGTGCCCTGCCGCCACATCAGCGAGCGCCACACCCCGTCGCGCTGGTGCAGGACGTCGAACCGGTAGCCGCGGACGAGGTCGTCCTCGTAGAGCCGCGGCGGCGTGCCCGGACCGAAGAACCCGGCCTGCAACTCGGCGGTCTGCCGGTCGAGGTCCGCCGCCATCCGCTGCGCCCGCCCCGATCGCGCGATCGCGAACCCGCCGGTGCGCAGCGCCGGCAGCGCGTAGCCGTCCGGAGTGGTGAGCGTGCGTTTGCGTCCCCCGATCCGGCTACGGGTGATCGAGTTCGCGAACTGCATGGTCCGTGCGACGGCGTTGTCGTGGTCGACACGGACCACCCGGTACAGACCGGGGTCGCCGAGTTTCAGTTGCCGGTCCGAGAGTTCGGTCGTCGACGGGTCCTTCGGTGCCGGCCGGAAGACCCCGGGCGAGAACAGCGACTGCGTCGAGGGCAGCACGAGCTCGGTCGTGGTGGTGAAGCCCGTCGTTGCGGCCACGAGGGTCGCCCGTGACGTCGCCCCGCTCTTCCACGCCGCGATCGTGCGCGGGTCGAGCGGCCCGGCACGCAGGTCGAGGACGAGACCCAGCGCCCGCATGAGGGTCGGCAGGCTGGCGAGCGACGCGACCATCTGGTGGAAGTCGAAGACCGGCGGCGCCGGGCGGGGGATCGGGCCGGACGTGTCGGGCAGGCCGCGCTGCAGGAACATCTGGTGCTGCAGGAACGCCAACGACGTCTCGGCACCGGGCACGCTCGGTAACGTCGCCGCCAGGGAGCTGAGGTCGTACGGCAACGCACCGTCCTTGGTCAGCTGGGTCTCCAGCGCGTTCTGGAGGATTCCCTTGCGTTGCGGGCCGTTCCCGGGGATGCCCGGGTCCGGCGGCACACCTCGGATGACGGTGTTGTCCTGCTCGAAGCCCATGGCGCCGAACGCGTCGGCGGGCACCAGCGACGCGTACGGCGGGTAGCTGGTCGGCGACGCCAACCCGAACTGCCCGTACAGCGAGGCGAGGTGGTCCACCACCGAACCGACCGGCGCCGAACGGATCTTGCGGCCCTCGAATCCCTTGTACGCGTAGGGCGTCACGGGAGTGCTGGGCGGGAAGACCGCGGCGAACCGCACCGGGTCCGGGGGGACCGCACCGACCAGGGTCGCGGGGAACGACGGCGCACCCGGGAGGTCCGCGAGCGACAGCCGGAAGCTCGACGCGAGCGCCGCGATGGTCTCCGGCCAGGTGCGGCCGGCCGCCCCCGCCGCGGTCGACGCCGGTGACCAGTCCGTGTACTTCCCGAGGGTGCGGGCGGCGGGGTCGGAGGCCTGCAGCCGCGGCGAGACCACCACCGAGAACGTCAGGTACGACGGGTGGTCGGCGTTCCCCACGATCTGCCCGAACGGCAGGACGGTGAAGATCAGCCCCTGGTTCACGCTCATGAGCCGTCCACCCCCAGCAGCGCGAACGAGGTGCAGTACAGGTCCCAGTCCTTGAGCGTCATGGCGGAGCCGAAACTGTTGACGGGATAGGAGGGTGCGCCCGCGCTCCCACTCGGCAGGGCGTGCGGTTGCGGGGCGGCGGAGTCGGAGTGGCCGGCGAACTCCTTGTGGACGTCGAAGCCGACCGAGAAGCCGAAGAAGATGATGTGCACGGCGATCTCGAGCCGAGCTTCGCCCACGAGCAACGACGGTGGGCTGGTGTACTGCAGCGCGAGGTAGAGCTCGACCGAGATCGAGATCAGGCCCAGGGCCGAGATCCCCCCACTCGCCTTGATGAAGGCCGTGAGGTCGACGCTCTGCCGACCCTCGGAGTCCTTCTTCGACTCGTAGTAGATCCCGCCGACCAGTGAGATCTCGCCGCTGGCGACACCGATGTCGACGCAGATGCCGAGGCCGAAGTCGAAGCTGAACTCGAGCAGTTCCACGCCGTCGACCCCGAGGCCGATCCCCACGAAGCCGCCGCCCGAGAACATCATGATGTTGAGCGCGAAGGGGTTGTCCCGTGAACACAGGTAGAACTCGAACCGCACCGGGTCGCCGTTGTAGGGGATGGCCACGCCGGCGCTGAAAGCTAGATGGGACAGGGAGAACACGCCGATCGAGATGGTCGGGATGGCGAGGGTGAGCGTGGCCCGGATGGCGTCGCCGTTCGTGGTGATCGTCAGGCCGCTGCCGCCGAAGTTCAGGTAGTCGCAGAGATCCTGCACGAACGACAACGCGCCCTTGAACTGCACACCCTGCGAGGCGACCTTCACCTCGACGTCGGTCTTCCTGCCCGACTGTGCGGTGAACCCGAGGCTGTCGAAGGGGATCTGGATGAAGAAGGTGGGGCCCTTGTTCCCGAACAGGTTGAGGTTGAACGCGCGGATCTGGCCGGTGACGGTGGTCGAGGAGTTGCCCGGGTTGTCGAGGTCCGTGACCACGACGGCGTGCAGGTCCATGCCCGTCGCGTTGCCGGGCGTGTCCCCGTCGGGGCCCGTGTAGGTCCCGTCCGGATCCTGGACCTCGAAGATGGTGAACCGCTCACCGAGCACCTTCGGGCCGCCGTCGACGATCACCGGGTGCCAGTCCACGGTCGTCACGAGCCGGTGCGGGTTCTGCTTCTCGACGGTCGTCAGCTCCAGGGCCTTCGCGTTGCCGTCGGCGTTCCCGACGCCGAAGTTCACCTGGCCGAGGATCGCCTGCAGTTCCAGACCGCCCAGCAGCTTGGCCTGCACACCCGCGAAGACCGTGGCCGGATCGAACGTCCCGGCGGCGAGGGTCGCCGGGTCGCCCGAGGCCGGCCCGATCTCACGGGAGTAGCCGTCGATGCCGAGGTTGGGGGTGACCGCGCCCCCGGACTTGTCGCCGTTGAAGGTGATCGTGCGCCGGGCGGCCGAGGTCGACCGACGCAGGAAGACCCCGCCCGGGTTGGCCGCGCCGAACCCGCCGGCCAGGTAGACCGTCGGCTCGTACTCGAGCGTCGAGGCGGGGATGGCGTTGCCGGCGGCGGCGGCCGCGGCCGGCAGGTTCACCGACGCCGTCCGCATCGCCGGGTAGAAGTCGGGTTGGCTCGCCTGCACCAGCTGCTTCGCCGTGGTCCCGGTCCTCGGCGGGTCGACGCCGAGCGCGAACGACGCCAGCACGACCTGGGTGTCCCCCTTGGTCGTCGCCGGGTCCTTCGGTGGTGCGACGCTCACCCGCTGGTTCTGCAGCTCGATGCTGGGATCGGCGGCGCTCCACTTCGCCAGGATCTTCGGGATCATCGTCGCGCCGGGTCCGTCGCCGTACGCGATGGTGTCGTCGACCCACAGCACCGGCGACCGCAGGTCGATCGGGTCGCCCGCCCAGTCGAAACCGCGCAGGTGGAAGGGGAACGGCGTCCCGCCGAGCTTCGGCTGGAAGACCAGTTCCGCGAGGGTCTGGTCGGCTGCGGCCAGGTACCTGACGGGTGTGTCGAGGTCCGGGGTGACGAGGGTGAGCGCCTGCACGGACCTGAACGGCAACCCCCGGCCGCCGTTCGGGATGAAACCGGTGTTGCCGAAAGCCTTCGTCGGTTCGCCGACGACGATGAACGTCTTCTGCCGCAGGTACGCACCGACCGTCGACCCGGTGACCGTCGGCTGCCGCTCGGTCACCGTGATGAGCGAGGCCCGGTGCCCCCACGGCAGCAGGTAACCCTTGCGGACCACCCGCACGTAGGCGTCGCGACCCTGCACCGCACGGTGCCGCCACGACAGCAGCGACGAGTTGTAGACCGGTCCGCCCGTGGGGTTCGACTTGTGCGGGAGGTCCCAGTGGGCGTCGGAGTCGAGCCAGCCGCCGAGCGAGGTCAGCAGCAGCGTGTCGACGTTGGCCGGCGACGGGATGAACGGCTTGAGGGGCGTGCCGTTCGCCGAGGGACCGGTCCGACGGTAGGGCCCGCCGGCCGCGTCCGGCGTGAAGTCCGAGGACAGCCGGACGATGTCGTAGCGGTCGGCGTAACGCAGGGAACTCGTGAACGGCACGAGGGTTTCCGTGCTCGCGTGCTCGTTCGTGAGGTCCTGTCCGAACGTCGGGTCGGTCGCCCACACCGCGCGGACGGTCCGTTGCTCCCGGGAGGTCTCGTTGACGACCGTCGAGGTGACGCCCTGCCGGATCGTCACGGTGCGGGCCGCCAGGCGGGTGTGCCAGAGCTCGGTCCAGCCGTTGTGGGTGACCGGGTCGGTGGCGTTGACGAAGACCGTCGTGGCGACCGACGGCGCGGCGGCCGCCATGGAGGGCGGGGAGAGGACGAGGCCGGTGGGGAGCTCGATCGCCGTGTGCAGCACGCTGGGCGCCACGGGCGCGCCGATGCCGGAGGGTGCCTGGGCCACCGCGGCGAACGGCGGCACCGCGTTGGGGACGACGTGCAACGTCAACCCCAGCCAGTTCAACAGGCTGTCGGTGTCGAGCACGAGCGGGTGGGTCGCGCCCGTGCCGAGGGCCGAGTTCGGCACGGCGAACACCAGCCGCGACGGCCCGGCGACCCGCGCCTGCACCGGCGGCGCGTCGACCGGTCCCGTGCCCGGCGGGGTGATCGGCGGTTGCTGGGCGCTGCCGTCGAGGGTGGCCGACGACAGCGGGAACGCCTCCTCCGCCACGTGCATCGGCGTGGTCGCGCCGGGCGCACCGAACGTCACCGACAGGTAGTTCGAGGTGGTGGACGAGACGCGTGTGAACGTCGCGGGCGACCGGGTGAAGTCCGGGACCATGTTCCAGAACGCGAACGTCAGGACGCACTGGTCCGCCGCGCGGCGCACGGTGCGCACGTAGTCCGGCAACCG
>CAXUNA010000078.1:0-6717 GCA_964252095.1 uncultured Jatrophihabitans sp.
CTCCCGCATCGACGGCGGACGTGGCGGGGAGCACCATCGGCACATGCGCGACCACCCCCTCGTCCCGGCCCGCGACTACCCCCTCGCCCCGGCCCGCAGCGACCGGGTGGAGCCGGTGCCGAGGCGGGTCCGCGGGATCAAGGACGGGGTCGTCGTGGTCGACACCCTGGCCGCGCACTACGTCTTCGAGTGGGCCTTCTACCCGCAGTGGTACCTGCCCGCGGCCGACGTCCGGACCGATCTGCTGCGGCCCGAGGCCGGCACCGACGACTCGTCCCGGGGCGTCGCCACCTGGCTGACGCTCGACACCGACCGCTCCAGCACGCCCCGGGCCGCCCGGCGGCTCACCGACGCCCGGATCCCGGCGCTGGCCGACACGGTCCGGTTCGAGTGGGACGCCCTCGACGCGTGGTTCGAGGAGGACGAAGAGGTGTTCGTCCACCCGCGCAACCCCTACACCCGGGTCGACGCGCTGCGGTCCCGGCGGCACGTCGTCGTCGAGGTCGACGGCGTGGTGCTCGCCGAGTCGACGGCGCCGGTGCTGGTGTTCGAGACCGGGCTGCCGACGCGCTACTACCTCGACCGGACCGACGTGCGGTGGGCGCACCTCGTCCCGCTCGACCTGACCACCGCCTGCCCGTACAAGGGCCGGACGACGGGGTACTGGTCGGCGCGGATCGGTGACACCACCCACGACGAGATCGCCTGGTGCTACGACTTCCCGACCCGGCAGCTGCTGCCCGTCGCCGGCCTGGTCGGGTTCCTGGGTGAGCGGCTCGACATCACCGTCGACGACGTCCGGCTCGACCGCCCGGCCACCCACTTCTCCTGACCGGATCGCGACACGGTGGCACCCGTCACAGCCAGCGCCCGTCGCCCACGGCATGATCCGGCGGAGCCGGGCCGTCCGAGGAGCCCGACAGCCCGGCACGTCGGAGTGCGGGGCACGAGGAGGCGTTGCGGGTGCTGATCGGTGTCGTGTCAGAGGTCGCCGCGGGCGAGACCCGGGTGGCGGCGACGCCGAAGACCGTCGGCCAGTTGCGCAAGCTGGGTTACGACGTCGTGGTGGAGCCCGGAGCCGGAGCCGCCTCGAGCTTCACCGACGAGGCCTACGTCGAGGCGGGCGCGACGCTCGGCGCCCCGTGGGCGGCCGACGTCGTGTTCAAGGTCAACGCCCCCCGTCCGGAGGAGATCGCGCAGGTCCGCGACGGCGCCACCACGGTCAGCCTCCTGGCTCCCGGTCTCAACCCGGATCTGGTCGAGGCGCTGGCCGCACGTCCGATCACGGCGCTCGCCATGGACGCGGTCCCCCGCATCTCCCGCGCCCAGTCGCTCGACGTGCTGTCCTCGATGGCCAACATCGCGGGCTACCGCGCGGTGATCGAGGCCGCCCACGTGTTCGGCCGGTTCTTCACCGGCCAGGTCACCGCCGCCGGCAAGGTCCCGCCGGCCAAGGTGCTCATCGCCGGTGCCGGCGTCGCCGGCCTGGCGGCGATCGGTGCCGCGTCGTCACTTGGCGCGATCGTCCGTGCCACCGACCCGCGGCCCGAGGTCGCCGACCAGGTGCGATCGCTGGGTGGGGAGTTCCTCGCCGTCGAGGTCGAGGACCTGCCCGTCTCGACCGACGGCTACGCGAAGGCCACCTCGGAGGCCTACGACCGGCGGGCCGCGGAGATCTACTCGGAGCAGGCGGCCGACGTCGACATCGTGGTCACCACCGCGCTCATCCCGGGGCGGCCGGCCCCGAAACTGCTCTCCGCCGAGCAGGTCGCGCTGATGAAGCCGGGCTCGGTGGTGGTCGACATGGCTGCCGCGCAGGGCGGCAACGTCGCCGGCACGGTCGCGGGCGAGGTCGTGCACACCGCGAACGGCGTCACGATCATCGGCTACACCGACCTCGCCGGCCGGCTGCCCGCGCAGGCCTCGCAGCTCTACGGCACCAACCTCGTCAACCTCATGACGCTGCTGACGCCGGGTAAGGACGGCCGGGTCGTCCTCGATCTCGACGACGTCGTGCAGCGCGGCATCACCGTCGTGCGCCTCGGCGAGAAGCTGTGGCCGCCACCGCCGGTGCAGGTGTCGGCCGCCCCGAAAGCCGCTCCCGTGGCCACCGCGCCGATCGCGGCGAAGAAGCCCCGCCCGACGTGGTTCCCGCTCGCCGTGGTCGGGGTGGGCGTCGTGCTGCTCTGGTTGCTCTCGGCGTTCGCGCCGCCACCGATCCCCGAGCACGTGACGGTGCTCGTGCTCGCGGTCGTCATCGGCTACTACGTCATCGGCAAGGTGCACCACGCGCTCCACACCCCGCTGATGTCGGTGACCAACGCGATCTCCGGGATCATCGTGGTCGGCGCGCTGCTGCAGATCGGTGAGCACCACGCCACCGGCGAGACGGTGATCCGCGTGCTGTCGTTCGTCGCGATCCTGCTGGCGTCGATCAACATCGTCGGTGGCTTCGCGGTGACGCGGCGGATGCTGGCGATGTTCTCGAAGGGGAACGCGTGAGCGCCGCGGCGATCGCCGACGCCGCCTACATCGTCGCGGCCCTGCTGTTCATCCTGTCCCTGGCGGGCCTGTCGAAGCACGAGACGGCCCGGCAGGGCGTCGTGTTCGGCATCTCCGGCATGGTCATCGCACTGGCCGCGACCATCGGGTACGCCAGCCGCGACGCCGACCTGGTCGCGATCGTGCTGCTGGTCGTCGCCGTGGTCATCGGCGCCGGCATCGGGTTGTGGCGCGCACGGGTCGTCGAGATGACCGGCATGCCCGAGCTCATCGCGTTGCTGCACAGCTTCGTCGGCCTCGCGGCCGTTCTCGTCGGCTGGGACGGCTATTTCGCGGTCGAACGCAACCCGCTGCAGAGCGAGGTCGCGGGTTCGCTGCTGCGGATCCACCACGCCGAGGTCTTCATCGGGATCTTCATCGGCGCGGTGACGTTCACCGGTTCGATCGTGGCGTACCTCAAGCTGTCCGGACGCGCGAAGTCGTCGCCGCTCATGCTGCCCGGCAAGAACTACCTCAACGTCGGCGCGCTCGTCGCGTTCGTCGTGCTGACGGCGTTCTTCGTGCACACGCCGAACCTGCCGTTGCTGGTGGCCGTCACCGCCGTCGCGCTCGCGCTCGGCTGGCACCTGGTCGCCTCGATCGGTGGCGGCGACATGCCGGTCGTGGTGTCGATGCTCAACAGCTACTCCGGCTGGGCCGCGGCCGCCTCGGGCTTCCTGCTCGACAACAACCTGCTCATCGTCGTCGGCGCGCTCGTCGGGTCGTCCGGTGCGTACCTGAGCTACATCATGTGCCAGGCGATGAACCGCTCGTTCATCTCTGTCATCGCCGGTGGTTTCGGCATCGAGGCGGGGCCCGCCTCCGACACCGACTACGGCGAGCACCGCGAGATCGACGCCGAGGGCGCCGCGGACATGCTGCGCGACGCGTCGTCGGTGGTGATCACCCCCGGCTACGGCATGGCGGTCGCGCAGGCGCAGTACCCGGTGGCCGACCTCGTGCGCCGGTTGCGCGAGCGTGGCGTCGAGGTCCGGTTCGGCATCCACCCGGTGGCGGGCCGACTCCCCGGGCACATGAACGTGCTGCTCGCCGAGGCGAAGGTCCCGTACGACATTGTGCTGGAGATGGACGAGATCAACGACGACCTCGCCGCCACCGACGTCGTCCTCGTGATCGGTGCCAACGACACCGTGAACCCGTCGGCCGCCGAGGACCCCTCCTCCCCCATCGCCGGCATGCCGGTGCTGCGGGTGTGGGAGTCGCGCAACGTCATCGTGTTCAAGCGGTCGATGGCCGCGGGCTACGCCGGCGTGCAGAACCCGTTGTTCTTCCGGGACAACAGCCAGATGCTCTTCGGTGACGCCCGCGCGCGGGTCGAGGACATCCTCAAGGCGCTCTGACGGTCGCCGCTACGCGTTCGTGCCGCGCAGGTGCTCGTCGAGGGTCCGGAAGACGACGTCCGAACCGCCCTCCCACGCCGGGAGGGGATCGTCCTGCCCGGGCGTCGGTTGGTAGAGCCACCACAGGTTGCCCCAGCGGTCCGCGAACCGCGCGAGGGTGAGCTGTCCGTAGAAGGGCGTCGGCGGCGTCACCACCGTCCCGCCGTGGACCCGGGCGTCCTCGAGGACGGCGGCCACGTCGCGCACCCAGAGCTGGAACAGGCCGGGCCGCGGCGCCCACCCCGGCTGCGGATCGGCCAGCAGCAACAGGGCGTCCCCGATCTCCACCTCTGCGTGGATCAGCAGTCCGGCGGGCGTCGTGGTGCGGGCCGCGCCGACCTCGCGCGCCCCGAACACCGAGACCGCGAACTCGATGAAGCCGCTCGCATCCTCGACCACGGCGAAGGCGTTCAGGCTGTTGCCCCGGCCGGTGATCGCCGCGCCCGTCAGCACCCGGTTCTCGTCTCCCATGACCGCGATCCTGCCGCGGCATCAGGAACATCGGGTTCCGCATGCGCCATCGCCGCCCGACTTGTCCGATTCCTGGGGCGCCGTGAGGATCCGTCCGGGCACGTACACCACTGAGAGCAGCACTGCTCTCAGCGGTGTACGTGCCGGTGCGGCGTCATGTGCGTCCGGTCGTCGAGCTTCAGTTGCAGCATGCAACGTTCGGCGCGTCCGACGTGCACGCCGTGCGTGCGTACGACGGCCGCGCGCCCTGCCGAACGCACGGCCGATCAGCGGCGGCCCCAGGTCACGACGTCGGCGACGCCGGTCGGGAGGCCCGCGACGAGCTCGGTGTCCGGGACCGCACCGAGGGCGTCGTTGACGGTCGAGAAGGCGATGCGGAGCGCGACGAAGACGGTGACGGCCATGATCTGGTCCTCGCCCAGACCGGCGTCGCGGAGAGCCGTGACGTCGCCGGCGGTGGTGCCGTTGGGATCGCGCGTGACCTGGCGTGCCCAGGCCGCGAGAGCTCGCTCCTGCGGGCCGAGCGCGGAGTCGTCGCCGGCGAGCACGCCCGCGGCGAGGTCGGCGTCGGCCGCGGCGGCCAGCTTCCCGCCCCAGGCGAGCGAGCAGTACGCGTCGCCGAGGGTCGACGCGGTGGCGGCCACGAGGATCCCGCGCGTCCGCTGGTCCAGCCCCGCCTGCTTCACGCACTGACCGAGCAGGTCGAACAACCCGTCGAGGGTGTGCGGCATGTGCCCCCACAGCCGCGACGCGTTCATGACGTACCCGAGATCGTCGAGGTCGTCGCGGCGCAGCTGCTCGGCCGCGGGTGACGCGGGCGCGGCGGCCAGGAAGTGACCAGGGTTTTCGCTCGACATCGGGCCACCGTAGGGGCAGCGGGGCGTCCCGGTCACCGGACATTCGGGCACGACAGCTGGGCGCCCGGAGGACGACCGAGGCCGGTGACCACCGGCACCGACACCCGCCTACCGTGACGTCCATGACGGCCGAGCTCGACCACGCCCACGACCTCGGCGACTTCGTCGTCGCGTCCCCCTCGCCGTTCCACGCCGCGGCCGAACTCGACCGCCGGTTGCAGGCGGCGGGCTACACCCGCCAGGACGAGACCGCGCGGTGGGCGACGGGTTCGGGCTACGTCGTGCGCGACGGCGCGGTGGTGGCGTGGCGGGTGCCCGAGGACGCCGGCGCCGGGACACCGTTCCGCATCGTCGGCGCCCACACCGATTCGCCGACGTTCGTGCTCAAACCGCACCCGGACCTCGTCACCGCCGGCTGGGCCCAGGTCGGCATGGAGGTCTACGGCGGTGCCCTGCTCAACTCGTGGCTCGACCGCGAACTCGGCCTCGCGGGTCGGCTGGTGCTCGCGTCCGGCGAACAACGCCTCGTGCGGACCGACGCGATCATGCGCATCCCGCAGCTGGCCATCCACCTCGACCGCAGCGTCAACGAGAAGGGCATCAAGCTCGACAAACAGCAGCACACCACGCCGGTGTGGGGATTCGAGGGCCGTGAGCTCGCCGTCCTCGACCACCTCGCGGCCACCGTCGGGGTGGGCCCGGACGACGTCGTCGGCTGGGACGTCGTCGCCTTCGACACCGCGGCACCCGTGGTGTTCGGCCCACGGCAGGAGTTCCTCGCGTCGGGACGGTTGGACAACCTCAGCGGTGTGCACGCCGGGCTGATCGCGCTGCTCGCGGCGCCGCCGACCGACGCCGTCCTCGTGCTGGCCGCGTTCGACCACGAGGAGGTCGGCAGCGAGACACGTTCGGGGGCCGCCGGGCCGTTCCTCGCCGACGTCCTCGACCGGATCTCCCTCGCCCTCGGCGCCGGGCCGGACGACAGGCACCGTGCGTACGCCCGGTCGGTGTGCCTGTCGGTCGACGCCGGCCACGCCGTGCACCCCAACTACGCGGGCCGTCACGACCCCGCGCACCTGCCGGTGCTGAACGGTGGGCCGCTGCTGAAGATCAACGCCAACCAGCGCTACGCCACCGACGGGATCGGTGCCGCCGCCTGGCGTCGCGCCTGCCGCGCCGCGGGCGTCCCGACCCAGGAGTTCGTCTCGAACAACGACATCCCCTGCGGTTCCACCATCGGACCGATCACCGCCACCCGTCTGGGGATCCGCACCGTCGATGTCGGCCAGCCGCTGCTGTCGATGCACTCGGCGCGCGAACTCGCCGGTTCCTCCGACGCGCTGCTGCTCGCCCGCGCCGCCACGGCGTTCCTCGGCGCCGAGTAGCCGCAGACCCGAGCAACCGGCAGCGCAGCGACGTCACACGGGCGGCGCGCTGCTGGCGAGCAC
>CAXUNA010000078.1:6727-10744 GCA_964252095.1 uncultured Jatrophihabitans sp.
GGCGAGCACGGTGTGCAGCAGCCCGCGGGCGGCCACCGGGTCGGCGGTGATCCCCGCCGCGGCGACCGCCAGCCCGGGAGCGGTCAGCGACCACCAGGGCGAGGGGACGGCGACGACCGTGATGCGGCCGTGCAGCCGGCCCGGGTCGACACCGGTGTCGTAGACGATGTCCTCGGCCACCCACGGATGCGGGAACCGCTCCGTCTCCCGCACCTCCTCGAGGGCGGGTCGGGTGGCGCGCACCGCCTCGGACCACACGGCGTCGACGGCGGCCCGCAGCTCCGGCCGGCCGGAGAGCAGAACCGCGGACGGGTCGGCCGTCGTGACGTGATCATCGGTCGGGGTGCGGGTGTCGGTCAGGTCGACGCTCGGACTCCACGATCTCGAGCCCTCCCGCTGCACCGCGCCAGCCTGCCAGAATCCGGGCAGCTCAGCTCATGAGCTCGCGGCGCGGATGGCGGCGATGACGTCGGACTTGGCCTCGGAGTACGCGTTCATGTCGGTCACGCCGGTGGCGATCACCGCGTGTTTGACGGCGGTGTACTGCGCTCGCGCGGTCTCGCTCGCGCGGAGCCGGTCGCGCAGGTCGAGGTACGCGGTCGCGGCGTCGTCGTCGCGCTGCAGGACGTGGACGTGGACGCCGAGGTCGGGCGTGCGGAACATCCGGTGCCCGGGCTCGCGCGTCCGCAGCCGGTAACCCGCGCCGACCAGGGCCGGCGAGTACGCAGCGTCGTCGGCGATGCGTTCGACGGTGACGAGGACGTCGATGATCGGCTTGGCTGCCAGCCCGGGCACGGCGGTCGACCCGATGTGCTCGATCTGCAGCGCGCTCGACCCCAGGGCGTCCGCGATCCGCCGCCGCTCGGCATCGAAGAGCCCGGCCCAGCTCACGTCGTGGGGAACGACCACGAGCTCGCGCCGCTCGACGCCGCCGACCAGCTCGGTCGTCCGCACGTCATCGGGGAAAGCCGAGGCCACCCGGGAATCCTAGGAGCTCGGGCGGTCGGCGCGGACCGACGGCGGGCCGCGTCAGCCGGCGTCGGTCAGTCGCCGGGCACCCACTCCCACGGCGTCTCCGCATCCGGCACCCGCTCCCACCGTCGTCCCGTCCGGCCCGTGAGCAGGTCCGACCGCAGCCACCAGGTCTCGTCCGGGCTCCACCCCGCCAGCACCGTCGCGCAATCGGGCCGACCGGGAAGCGGCACGGCCGCGCCCGCGGTGTCGAGATATCCCGCGACCGTCACGTGGACGGCGTCGTAGGTCTCGGCGACGACGGAGAAGTCCGGGAGGAACCACCGCCCGGTCCGTCCGGTCGTCTTCAGCCAGTCGTGGCGACGCGAGTGCGTCACCTCCAGCGGGTGGTCGGCGACCAGCGCGGCCCAGTCGCCCGCGGACGTCACCTCGAGGACGCGCGCGCCCGCGGCGACCTCCACGGGCTCGACGTCGGCGGCGGTCCAGCCGGATTCGTCCTCGACCAGGGCGAGGTGGACGGCGGGGAGGCCCTCCGCGGCGCGGGTCGTCGCCGGTGTCGGGTATCCCGGCGTCGACCACCACTGACCGCTCCACGGCCGGTCCGACTTCTCGTGATGCGCGGCGAACCGCGCCTCGTCGGCGATCATCGCCGCCCGCCAGCCGGCCAGGTCCGGCTCGGGTACCTCGGCGGGGCCACGCGCGTCGACCCACCGCACGCGGTGCTGGGTGGCCGGGTCGAGCGGCGCGCTCCACCACCGCGGCGCGGCTTCGACGACGGCCGCAGCGAACGGGGCCAGGACCGCGCGCACCGCGGGACGGGCGAGGACCTGCTCGATGGCGTCCGGCGGCTGCCAGTACCGCGCGGTGTCGACGGTGGCCGCGAGGGCGTCACGCAGGTCGACCGGGTTCAGCACCTCGGCGAGTGCCGTCTCCACCTGCCGCTGCACGTTCGGCACCACGACGTCGTCGGGCGCCGCCGCCACATCCGTGAACGGGCCACTCCACGACGGCGCGGGCGCGTACTGCGGTACGAGCAGTTCCCACACCAGCCGGCGGCCGCGGACCGCGTCGACCGGACTGGCGGGCGGCCGACCCGCACGCTCCTGGGGCACGCCCCGACGCTAGTGACCCGCGTCGAGCGGTTTCCGGTCGTCAGCGCGCCCCCGTCTGCCACGATCGTGTGCCGGTCCGGCGACCAGTTCCGGGGCTGCACGACGTCTCAACCGTTGACACCACGTCGGCACGAGAGGGAGTGCGCAGCGGATGACCGAGATCGAACGGTACGGACAGGCGTTGGTCGACCAGACCGCGCGGTTCGCGCAGACCGTGCGCGGCACGCCGCCCGAGGCGTCGGTGCCGACGTGCCCGGGGTGGACCGTGCGCCACCTCGTCGAGCACCTCGGTCAGACCCAGCACTGGGTGGCGTCGATCGTGGAGCAGCGGGTGGCGGACCCGTCGCAGCTTCCCTCGTTCTTCTCGGCCCTTCCCACCGAGCAGGACGCCTGGGCGGCGTGGCTGTCCGAGGGGGCGTCGCGTCTGGCCACGGCCGGCGCCGACGCCGGCGCGGACGCCGCGGTGTGGAACCCGGCGGGCGACGCCCGGTCGGGGACACGGTTCTGGCTGCGGCGGATCCTGTGCGAGACCGTCATCCACCGGGCCGACGCCGCGATCACCGCGGGCGTGGCCTACCACCTCGACGCCGACCTCGCCGCCGTGGCGATCACCGACCACCTGGCGATGATGACCTCGCCGGGCTGGGCGGCCCAGCGGCCGGAATCCGCAGCGGCACTGCGTGGCAGCGGTCAGACGCTGCAGCTGCTGGCCGACGACGAACCGGGCTCCGAGGGGTGGTTCGTCGAACGCAGCGCCGGCGGTGCGACGTGGGAGCACCGCCACGGTCCGGCGGACGTCACGGCCGAGGGGCCCGCGGCCACCCTGCTGCTCGTGCTCACGAGACGCCTGCCGCTGCCCGCCGCGGTGGACGACGGGCTCCGGGTCACGGGCGACCCGGACCTGTTCACCCACTGGATCGCGAACACCGCCCACCAGGCCGGGTAGCGCGACGACGGCGAACCGCGCGTCGTCGTCGGCGGCGGTCCGTGCCCGTCAGGGCGCCAGGGCGCGGCGGTAGCGCGGCGACACCGCGCGCAGGACGAGTCCGCCCGGGGTGAGACGCACCGGCATGCTGCCGACGAAGCGTCGTCGCACCAGCAACCGCACGCCGGTGATCAGCAGGAACAGTCCCACCGACGTCACCGGTGCTCCCGGCAGCAGGAAGGTCGCGAACAGCACCGCGGTCAGGACGGCGGCGTTGACCTGGGCGACGGTGCGGGCGGGGCTCAGCAACTCGCCGCTCTCGGAGCGCGCGCCGGTCGCGGTGACGACGGTCGTCCGCACCAGGGTGTAGCCCAGCAGGAAGATCGCGAAGACGACCAGCGGATGGCCCGAGCGGTCGGATTCCACGCTGTGGCTCAGCATCGTGCCGACGGCTGTGAGCACCAGGATCGCGATCAGCGCCGACCTGGTGATCCGCCGCCCGGCGCGTCCCGGCGCGGGCGTCGCCGCCGCGCGGCTGAAGACGTCGAGTTCGGTGAGCGGGTGCGCGGCGAGCATGGCGTCCTCGTCGCGGTAGATCGCGGCGTCGGGGTACCGCTGCGCGACCTTGGCCGCGAGCCGGTCAGACACCTGCGGCCCGAGGTACAGCGCCCGGATGGCGGCGTGCTCCGCGCGGATACCGCGGGTGCCGGGGGTGATGCGGCCCCAGTTGTCGATCACGGCCGTGACCGTGCGCGCGGCCGGTTGCTCGGCGATGCCGGCACGGTGGCCGTACGACCAGAACCCGCACCGGCAGCCGCGGGCCCCGGCCCGGGCGTGACGCGCACACACCGCGGTGTTCGGCCCGGCGGTCCAGGCGTGACCGAAGTGCATCAACCCCCACAGCGTGCCGTCGGCCTGGAGGTCGAACGTGCGGATCGTGGAGATCTCACCGACCAGCAGGTCCGGCGCGCCGTCGAACCCCCCGCCTCCGGGGGTGGGGCCGGGCAC
>CAXUNA010000079.1:0-10602 GCA_964252095.1 uncultured Jatrophihabitans sp.
GCAGCATGCCCATGATGCCGCCGAGGCCGCCGATCTTCTCGACCTGCGCCAATTGCTCCGCCAGATCCTCAAGGTCGAACTTGCCCTTGCGCATCCGCTCGGCGGCGCGCTGGGCCTGCTCCATGTCGATGTTTTGCGCGGCCTTCTCGACCAGGCCCTTGATCTTGGTGATGAGGTCGAGCACCTTGGTGAGCGACTCGGCGTGCTTGGCGGTCAGCGCGGTGTTCTGTGCGCCGACCGTCGAACCGATGCCGGCGAACGAGAGCACGTCGAGGACCGCGCAGGCCACCTCGCCCGCCACGCCGCTGCCGCTGCCGACCAGCCCCTCGACGCTCTTCACGACACCCGCCACGCCGGACAGGGTGATGCCGAACTGGTCGCCACCGCTCGCGGCCGTGGTGCTGCTCGAGGTCGTCGCCGAGGTCGTCGCGGGTGCGCTCGTGGTCGCCGTCATGGCGTCGATCGTCGCGCCGTGCGCCGGCGCGCACATCGGGCAAAGCGCCGGGACGGTGTCGGCAGAAATACCCCGTCGGGCGTCAGTCGCCGGGGTGGTCGGGGGCGTCGCTGCGGATCGCCCGCAGCAGCAGGAAGCTGCGCCCGGTGACGGTGTGGGCGGCGCCCGCCGCGAGGACGGCGTCGGCGGACGGGCGGCCGTCGGGAGCCGTGGTGTCGACCAGGACCCGGAACGCGTCGGCGTAGGGGCCGTCGGGCAGCACGATCTCGGCGTCGTCGGTGCCCGCGTGCAGCACCACGAGGAACGAGTCGTCGACGATCGCCTCGCCGCGGGGACCGCGCTCGCGCAGGCCGCGGCCGTCGAGGTACATGCCGATCGTCCGGCGGCCGCTGTCGAACCAGTCCTGCTGGGTCATCTCGGTGCCGTCGGGGGAGAACCAGACCAGGTCCTTCCCGTCGTCCCCTCCCCGCACCGGACGGCCCTCGAAGAACGCCCGCTGGCGCAGGGCCGGGTGGGCGTGCCGCAGCCGGATCAGCCGCGCGACGAACGCCCGCAGCACGTCGGCCTCGGCGTCGGGCGCCCAGTCCAGCCACGACGTCGGGTTGTCCTGGCAGTAGGCGTTGTTGTTGCCGCCCTGGGTGTTCCGGCGCTCGTCACCCGCGAGCAGCATGGGCGCGCCGGTCGAGAGCAGCAGGGTGGCGAGCAGGTTGCGGACCTGCCGTTCGCGCAGCGCGTTGACCGCCGGGTCGTCGGTCTCGCCCTCGACGCCGTGGTTGTCCGAGCGGTTGTCGTCGGTGCCGTCGCGGCCGTCCTCGCCGTTGGCCGCGTTGTGCTTGCGGGAGTAGGAGACCAGGTCACGCATGGTGAACCCGTCGTGGGCGGTGACGAAGTTGATCGACGCGAACGGGGTGCGGCCGTCGTCGGCGTAGAGGTCCGAGGAGCCGGAGAGCCGGTAGGCGAGGTCCCGCACGCCGTCGGCCCGCCCGCGCCAGAAATCCCTGACGGTGTCGCGGTACTTGCCGTTCCACTCCGCCCACAGCGGGGGGAACTCGCCGACCTGGTAGCCACCGGCACCGACGTCCCACGGTTCGGCGATGAGCTTCACCCGGCTGACGATCGGGTCCTGGTGGATGGTGTCGAAGAACGCGGAGAGCCGGTCGACGTCGTGCAGGCTGCGGGCGAGTGCGGAGGCGAGGTCGAAGCGGAAGCCGTCGACGTGCATCTCGCTCACCCAGTACCGCAACGAGTCCATGATCAACTGCAGCGAGTGCGGCGGCCGGGCGTCGAAGGTGTTGCCGCAGCCGGTGTAGTCGACGTACTTCGAGCGGTCGGTGGGGTCGGTGCGGTAGTAGTTCGCGTTGTCGATGCCGCGGAAGCTCAGCACCGGCCCGTCGGGCGGGCCCTCGGCGGTGTGGTTGTAGACGACGTCGAGGATGACCTCGATGCCGGCGGCGTGCAGCGCACGGACCATGACCTTGAACTCGCGGACGGCGTCGGCGGGGTGCGAGGGCCCGCGGGTGGAGTACCCCGAGTCCGGCGCGAAGAAACCGAGGGTGTTGTAGCCCCAGTAGTTGACCAGTCCGCGGTGCTGGATCGACGGCTCGGTGACGTGCGCGTGCACCGGGAGCAACTCCACGGCCGTCACGCCGAGCTCCTGCAGGTACGCGATGCTCGCGGGGTGCGCGATGCCCGCGTAGGTGCCGCGCAACTCCTTCGGGATCGCCGGGTTGGCCGCGCTGAAGCCCTTGACGTGCGTCTCGTAGATGATCAGCTGGTCCCACGGCACCCGCGGCGGTTGGTCACCGCTCCACGGGAAGTCGTCGCGCACCACGATGGAGCGGGGCACGAAGCGGGCCGAGTCCGCGGTGCTGCGGAAGTAGACGGCGGGGTCGTCGGTGTACGTGCCGTCGATCGCGCGGGAGTAGGGGTCGACCAGCAGTTTGCCGGCGTCGTGGACCACACCGCGCGCCGGTTCGTACGGCCCGTCGACGCGCAGGCCGTAGCGCTGGCCGGGCCCGACATCGGGCAGGTACCCGTGCCAGGTGTGCAGGCCGGCGCTCGCGAGCGGCACGCGGGTCTCGTGGCCCGCGCGATCGAACAGGCAGAGGGTGACGGCCGTGGCGGTGCTGGACCAGACCGCGAAGTTGGTCCCCGCGCCGTCCCACGTCGCGCCCAGCGGCACGGGTGAACCCGGCCAGACCGGCTGGGCGGCGTCGACCGTTCCGCGAGGTGCCACGTGGGGTGACCTTAGGGTGGCTGCGTGGTCCTCGCCTCTCCGCCCACCGACGCCGTCGTCGCGCTCTCCGGTGTCGGTGTGCGCCGCGGGACGACGACGCTGCTCGACTCCGTCGACTGGGTCGTCGAGGAGGACGAGCGGTGGGTCGTGCTCGGGCCGAACGGGGCCGGCAAGACCACGCTGATGCAGATCGCCGCGACCACCCTGTTCCCGACCTCGGGCACCGCGTGGGTCCTGGGGGAGAAGCTCGGCGCGGTGGACGTGTTCGAGCTGCGCCCGCGGATCGGCCTCACCTCGGCGGCGTTGGCGTTGCGGGTGCCGCCGAAGGAGAAGGTCGTCAACGTCGTGGTGTCGGCGGGGTACGCCGTCGTCGGGCGGTGGCGGGAGGCGTACGGGCGCGCCGACGTGCGCCGGGCGACCGCGTTGCTCGCGCAGTTCGGCGTGGAGCGGTTCGCCGACCGGGCGTACGGGACGCTGTCCGAGGGCGAGCGCAAGCGGGTCCAGCTCGCGCGGGCGCTCATGACCGACCCCGAGCTGCTGCTGCTCGACGAGCCCGCCTCCGGGATGGACCTCGGCGGCCGCGAGGACCTGGTGCGCCGGCTCGGTGTGCTCGCCATGGACCCCGACGCGCCGGCGAGCATCCTCGTCACCCACCACGTCGAAGAGATCCCCGCGGGCATCTCGCACGCGTTGCTGCTCCGCGACGGCCGCGTGGTCGCCGCCGGCCTCGCCCGTGACGTCCTCACCGCCGGCCCGCTCTCGGAGACCTTCGGCCTCCCCCTGCACGTGGAGCGGATCGGCGAGCGCTACTTCGCCCGCGCCGCCTGAAACCGGTCCCTCGGCAGGCGGTGTGTGCGCGTCGCGCGCACTGACCGGCCCGATTCGTACGCACGACATGCACACACCGGGTTCACCGGGCCGGCTCGGCGATCCACTCCCGGGGCCAGCCCGGCCTCGACGCCCGTGCCCGGCGGTCAGCGATGAGCGCCGCCACGGGTGCGAAGTCGGCGAGATCCCGATGGCCCCACCGCACGACCAGGAGTCCGGTGCGCTCCATCAGTTCCTGGCGCCATTTCTCGCGCGCGCGGGCGTCCGGCGACTCGTACTTGACGTCACCGTCGACCTCGCCGACCACGCCCTCGGCCCAGAAGAAGTCGCAGCGGCCCAGGACGCGACCTGTCGTCGTCCGGAGGACGACCTGGGACCGGGGTGGTGGGACATCGTGCACGTGGAGGTGCCACCTGCTCCGGGACTCGAGCGGACTCTCCGCGGCGGCGTCGACCAGGTCCAGCAGCGTCGTCAGCCGGCGCCCGCCCGGGGCCGGACGGCACCCTCGCACCTCCGCTTCGAGGTCGGCGAGGCTGATGCGGAGTTCGTGCAGGGCGGCATCCGCCGTGACGAGCCCGGCCTCGACGCCGAACTCGCGGGTGACGTCGGCGACGGTCCGACTGATCGTGGTGAAGACAACCCCCGCACGTCGATGACCGCGGGGTACCGCCGACCGGTGGGTGTGGACGTGGTCGAGCACTCCGCGCTCGCGGCGGGTGAGGGTGTTGCACGGGCGGGGGTGCTGAGCCCAGACCGGCAGGTCGTGCATCCGGCCGGAACCGAGGTGGCTGACGACCGCGCCCCGCGCGGAGAGGGCGCCGGCGATGGCCCGCTGCGTGAGGAGCAGGTCGGCCGCCCGGGCCGGCGGCAGGGCAGCCGCGGCCGTCGTGGCCCAGACGCCCCGCTGCAGCCGGGTGACCCGACCGCGACGCGCGGCGTGCTCGAGGCCGGAGCGGCTCCACCCCGCCGCGGCGGCCTCCGCTCCGGTGAACACGCCGTGCCGGATCGCCGCGACAGGAGGCAGAGGACGCACGCCTCCACCCTGGGCGACGGCGCGGCGACCGAGCGGATCGACGTGCGACCTGTGGACAACCACCGGGTGTGTGCGCGTCGTGCGGGCGCGAAAGCCCCCGCTGTGCGCCCGCCGAACCCACCCCCCGGCGCCCCCGGCGGCGATTTACCCCCCGTGTGCCCCGGCGGGCCGCTCCGCCCCCGGGTCGCGCGACATCCGGCCAGAATGCGGGTGTGACCGAACGCGACGCCCGGCCCTGGAGCAGGGAGGTGCTCCGCGACCCGCACGCGCAGGCGGCCGCGGTGGCCGGGAGAACCGTCGTCGAGGGCTGGCCCCCCGACCCCGACGAGCAGCTGCACGACATCGTGGCGGCGCTCGACCGGCTGAGCGCGCTGAAGGTGTTCACCGCCGAGTTCGATCACTACGGGTCGGGGTACGCGTCGTTCGTCGAAGTCAGGCTGACGCGACGCGACGATTCCCTCGTGACGCTGCGCGACGACGTCGGACTGGAGACGTTGGGGTTCGGAGTGCTCCTGTGCCGACTGGCGCCGATCGCGACGCTCCAGGCCAGTTTCTTCGACTGGCGCTCGGGTGAGAGAGGCGCCAGCTCGATGGTGGACCGCGAGGACATGACCGACCTGCCGGTCGCCGGGTTCCCGGAGAGTCCGCTCGTCGCCGACGCGCTGAGAACCCACGGCTACGAACTGGTCGAGGTCGACGCCCTGCGCGAGCCGATCGCGACGGGGGTCGCACCCGAGACCAACCTGGGAACGCCGCCGTGGACGGTCTTCGACGCCTGGTTCCACTGGTACGACTGACCCCGCAGGCCGGGCACCGTCGAGGCTCCGTCGTGCCCCGCCCGGGAACGCCCCTCTAGGGTGAACTCGTGGCGGACAGCGACCTCGTGCAGCTCGACATCGACGGCGACCTGGACGGGGCGGGAGGGGCCGTCGCGGTGCTGCGGCTCGACCGGCCACCGATGAACGCCCTGAACTCCGAGATGGTGGCGGCGCTGCGGGCGCACGCCGAGGCGATCGCGATCGACCCGCGGATCCGGGCCGTCGTGGTGCACGGCGGCGAGAAGGTGTTCGCGGCCGGCGCCGACGTCAAGCAGTTCAACACCATGGGCGTGGCCGACATCGCGGCGTACGCCGACACCCTGCAGAACAGCCTCGACGCGCTCGCCCGGCTGCCGAAGCCGGTCATCGCCGCGATCACCGGCTTCGCGCTCGGCGGCGGCTGCGAGCTCGCGCTCACCGCGGACTTCCGGGTCTGCGCCGACGACGCCCGGCTCGGCCAGCCCGAGATCCTGCTCGGCATCATCCCCGGTGCGGGCGGCACCCAGCGGCTGCCGCGGTTGATCGGCGCCCCGAAGGCCAAGGACATCATCTTCTCCGGCCGGATGGTCGGTGCGACGGAGGCGAAGGAGATCGGGCTGGTCGACGTCGTCGTGCCCAAGGCCGAGGTCCTCGAGACCGCACTCGCCATGGCCCGCACCTACATCGGCGGCCCCGCGATCGCGATCGCGGCGGCGAAGACCGCGATCGACGCCGGGCTGGAATCGAACCTGTCGAGCGGCCTGCGCATGGAGTCGGGACTGTTCGTCCAGACCTTCGGCACCGCCGACGGCGCGGCCGGCCTCGCCTCGTTCGTGGCCAACGGCCCCGGCAAGGCGACCTTCGAGGGCAAGTGAGCCGGCCTTCCGAGGTGCAGCCCGAGCCGGTGCGCGTCGCGACGGCCGAGCAGGTCGAGGCAGCGTGGCAGGACCCGAAGCTCGCCAACGTCCTCTACCACGACTGGGAAGCCCAGACCTACGACGACAAGTGGTCGATCAGCTTCGACGAGCGGTGCATCTCCTACGCCCGCGACCGCTTCGTGCACGTCGCAGGTGACACCGGCTGGCCGTACGGGGACGCGCTGGAACTGGGCTGCGGCACCGGGTTCTTCCTGCTCAACCTCATGCAGGCGGGTGTCGCCGAACGCGGTCACGTCACCGACCTGAGCCCGGGGATGGTCGAGGTCGCGCTGCAGAACGCCGAGGGCCTCGGACTCGACGTCGACGGCCGGGTCGCCGACGCCGAACGCCTGCCCTACGACGACGCCAGCATGGATCTCGTGGTCGGCCACGCCGTGCTGCACCACATCCCCGACCTCGACACGAGTTTCCGCGAGATCCTCCGCGTCCTGCGGCCTGGCGGTCGGTTCGTCTTCGCCGGCGAGCCCACGAAGTACGGCGACCTGGTCGCCCGCCGGCTGTCCCGCGCGACCTGGTGGGCCGCCACCCACGCGACCCGGTTGCCGGGCCTCGAGGGCTGGCGCCGTCCGCCGGAGGAGCTCGACGAGTCCAGCCGTGCCGCGGCGCTCGAGGCCGTCGTCGACCTGCACGTCTTCCCGCCGGCCGACCTCGCCCGCATCGCCACCACCGCCGGAGCGGCGCAGGTCGAGACCCGCACCGTCGAGCTCACCGCCGCCTGGCTCGGTTGGCCGGTGCGCACGTTCGAGTGCGCGGTGCCACGCGAGAAGCTGGGCATGCGGTGGGCGACGTTCGCGATGAAGTCCTGGCAGAACCTGTCGAAGGTCGATTCCGTGCTCGAGAAGGTCGTGCCCGCCGGGCTGTTCTACAACGTCGAGATCACCGGAGTGAAGCCCTGAAGACCACCTGGCTGTTCGACCTCGACGGCACGCTGTCGGAGTCCGCGCCCGGGATCATCGGGGCGATGCGGCTGGGGTTCGCCGACCTCGGCATCCCGCCCCTCGACGACGCCACCGAGAAGTCGCTCGTCGGTCCGCCGTGGGCGACGATGCTGCCGCCGCTCATCGGCGAGCGTGAGACGTCCGAGGTCATCGCGGCGTACCGCAAGCACTACGTCGACGGCGGGCTGATGTACGACACCCGGCTCTACCCGGGCGTGCTCGACCTGCTCGACGCGCTGAAGGCGGCCGGCGTGCGGATGGCCGTCGCCACCAGCAAGCCCGAGGAGTACGCGGTCCCGATCGTGGAACGGCTCGGTCTCGCCGGGTACTTCGAGACGGTGGGCGGCGACGGCCTGCACTCCGAGCGCGGCACGAAGGCCCTGGTCATCACCGAGGTGCTCGACCGCCTCGGCGATCCCGACCCCGCGGGCGTAATCATGGTCGGCGACCGGCTGCACGACGTCGCGGGTGCCGCCGCGCACGGCATCCCGACCATCGGCGTGCGCTGGGGATACGCGCAGGGCGACGAGCTGGAGGCGGCCGGCGCCGTGCGGGTGTTCGACACCGCCGCCGACGTCGTGGCGGCGCTGCCGGAGCTGCTCGAGCTGCCGTGAGCACCTGGGCGTGGGTGCGTTGGGCGGTCCGCCACCGGGCGTGGACGCCCTGGTACCTCGTGCGGTACGCCCGGCTCGTGCGGCTGAAACTGCGTCACCCCGCGGTGCAGCTGGGCGGGCTGGTGTTCCTCGACCGCGACGTGGACGTCGTCGTCGACCCGCACCGCGCCCGGCTGGTCATCGGCCCCTGGACCCATCTCGGCCGCGGCAGTTCCATCCGCTGCCACGAGGGGACGTTGCGGATCGGAGCCAAGTGCGTGGTGGGGCAGCGCAGCACGATCAACACCTATCTCGACATCGAGATAGGTGAGGCGGTGATCATGGCCGACGACGTCTACGTCTCCGACTTCGACCACCGCACCGACGACCGTGACCGCCCGATCAAGGACCAGGGGATCGTCAAGGCGCGCGTCCGGGTCGAGGACGACGTCTGGCTGGGCGTGAAGTCGACGATCGGGCGCGGTGTCGTGGTCGGCCACGGCACGGTGGTGGGCGCCAACGCCGTCGTGACGCGTGACGTCCCGCCGTACTCGGTCGCGGTCGGCGCGCCGGCCCGGGTGGTCCGCAAGCGCGGTGACCGGCGGTGAGCGTCGACGACGTGGATCGCTCCGACCCGGCCGGCCGGGCGTGGGTCGACGAGGCGGTGCGGCTGGTCGAGGCCGACGCCAACCGCAGCGCCGACACCCACCTGGTGCGGTTCCCGCTGCCGGAGTTCCCCACCGTCGACCTGTACCTCAAGGACGAGTCGACGCATCCGAGTGGATCGCTCAAGCACCGGCTGGCACGTTCACTGTTCCTCTACGCACTGTGCAACGGTCAGATCGGACCGGACACCTGCGTCACCGAGGCGTCGTCGGGATCGACGGCGGTGTCCGAGGCGTACTTCGCCGCGATGATCGGCGTGCCGTTCGTGGCCGTGGTGCCACGCTCGACCAGCCCGGCGAAGATCGCGCTCATCGAGCGGCAGGGCGGCCGGTGCCACCTGGTGGACGACCCCGCCACGGTCCACGACGTCGCCGCCCAGATCGCGGCTGACTGCAACGGTCACTACCTCGACCAGTTCAGCAACGCCGCGGTGGCCACCGACTGGCGGGGCAACAACAACATCGCGGAGTCGGTCTTCGAGCAGATGCGGTTGGAGCGTCACCCGGTTCCGGCGTGGGTGGTCGTCGGGGCCGGCACCGGCGGCACGAGCGCGACCATCGGCCGCTTCCTGCGGTACCGCAGGCTCGCGACCCGGCTGGCCGTGGTGGATCCCGAGGGCTCGGCGTTCTTCCCCGGGTGGCGCGACCGCGACCCGGCCGCCCGCGGGGAACCGTCGCGGATCGAAGGGATCGGCCGGCCGCGGGTGGAGCTGAGCTTCGTGCCGGGCGTGGTCGACCGGATGATCCGGGTGCCGGACACCGCGTCGTTCGTGCACGCCCGCTGGGCCTCGGTGCGGCTCGGCCGCAAGGTCGGCGCCTCGACGGGGACCAACCTGGTCGGCGCGCTGCGGGTCGTGCGCGAGGTGGCGGCCGCCGGCGGCGGCAGCGTGGTGACGTTGCTCTGCGACGGTGGCGAGCGCTACGTCGACACCGTCCACGACGACGGCTGGTGGGCCGAGCGCGACGCGGCGACCGGGGGCGGACTGACCGCGGCCGACGCCGATCTCGAGGCGTCACTGACGCCGACACCGTGACCGTCACGCCCTGAACCGTTCCAGGCCGGAAACGTTCCACCATTACGGTGACCCGGTGAGCACACCTCCGGTCGGGGCGGCCTTCCTGCTGACGCAGCTCGGCTCCTTCGCGGCCGGCCGGTACGCAGAATCCGTCGCGGGCCTGGAGCTCACCCCGGCGCTCACCGGGATCGTGCGCCTGCTCGCGGTGCAGCCGGGGATCACCCAGCAGCAGCTCGCCCGGCTGCTCGGCTCCGCACCGAGCCGGGTCGTGGCGTGGATCGACGACCTCGAGCAACGCGGCTGGGTGGAACGCTCCCGCGACCCCGCTGACCGCCGTTCCAACGCACTCGGGCTGACCGCGGCCGGCCGGCGGGCGCTCAAGGACATCGGCGGGGTGGCGCGCGCGCACGAGGAGCGGATCACGGCGCCGCTCGACGCGGACGAGCGCGACCAGCTGGTGGGCCTGCTGACCAAGCTCGCGAACGCACACGGTCTCGCCGAGGGTGTGCACCCGGGTCACCGGAACGCGTGAGCGCCCCGCCGAGGGGGCGGATCGACGGTGAGTGGGCCGATGCGGGCGACCACGCGCCGCGGACGTGACCACGCGCCGCGGACGTCACCACTCGCGGGGTCGGTCAGAGCAGGGCGCGGCGGTACACCTCGGCGGTGGCCGCGGCGACGACGTCCCACCCGTGCCGCGTCCGGGCCTCGCGGCGGGCCGCGGCGGCGAGGCGGGCCGCGTGGGTCGGATCGCTCAACAGGCTGTGCACGCCCGTGTACAGCTCCCGCGCGTCACCGGCCAAATATGAAACGCCAGTGACGCCGTCACGGACCTGCTCGGCCAGGCCGCCGCTGCGGGCGACCACCCGTGGGGTGCCGGCGGCCGCGGCCTCGAGCGCGACCAGGCCGAACGGCTCGTAGAGCGAGGGCACGACCACGAGGTCGGCCGCGCGGTACTCGGCGGCGAGGGCGGAGTCGCCGCAGCGGCCCAACCAGGTCACGGCCGAGGCGACCCGCCGCCGGCGGGCCAGGGCCTGCACCTCGGAGAGGTAGCCGCCCTCACCCGCGACGCGCAGCACGGTGCCGGGCACGGCCCGCCGGATG
>CAXUNA010000080.1:0-2714 GCA_964252095.1 uncultured Jatrophihabitans sp.
CGCGTGAGCGGTCGGCGCGCGAGGTGGTCGCCCGCGCCGTGGCCGGTGTCTGCGCCGCCGCGGTGGGCCTCGCCGATCCGGGGGTGGTCGTCCTCGGCGGGAGTTGGGGTGTGCACCCTGCAACGGTCACGGCGGTGGCCGCGGAGGTCGCGCTGCTCGCGCGGCCGGTGCCGGTCCGGGCGGCCGTCGTCGTCGTCGATCCGCCGCTCACCGGCGCCCGGGCCCACGCGGTGGCCGAGCTGCGCCGCTACGTCACCGACTACCGCGCGCACTCCGCCTGACGCGGTGTCAGTGGCGCACGGCGTTCCGGTGCCCGACCCGGGTCCAGATGAGCAGCACGATGACGGCACCGATGATCGAGCCGATGATGCCGGCGGGCTGCAGGAAGCCGTCCTGGCCGTCCTTGTGGAAGATCAGGTAGCCGAGGAATCCGCCGACGAACGACCCGACGATGCCGAGCACGATGGTCATGAGGATGCCGATGTCCTGGCGGCCGGGGATCAGCAGCCGGGCGACGGCGCCCGCGATGAGGCCGATGACGATGAGACTGACGATGAGTCCGAGCATGTGGACCTCCTTCTCGCGGAGCGGCACACGGCCGCTCCTGGTGTCCTTCCAGGTGACCAGCCGCCGCGGGGGTCGCGGTACACCCCTGGGGAGGTAGTTTCTGCGCCATGGCATCGACGGCGGAGCCCATCACCGTCGCCCTGGTCGACGACTACGACGTCGTGCTCGCCGGGGTCGCCAGGATGTTCGACGACTACCGACACCGGGTGCTCGTCGCGGAGATCGACGCGAACACCGCGCTCGACGACGCCGTCGACATCGCGCTCTACGACGCGTTCGCGCAGCCGGAGTCGGACCTCGGTGAGATCGATGTCCTGGTCAACAGTCCTCGGGCGCGGCGGGTCGTCGTCTACACGTGGAACTTCGACCCCAGCCTGGTGGCGGCCGCGCGTCGACAGGGTGTGCACGGGTACCTGTCGAAGACGCTCGGGGCGACCGAGCTCGTCGAGGCGCTCGAAGCCGTGCACGGCGGTGAGATCGTCGTCACCGAACCGCCGCCTGGTGCAACGGTCGCGCAGCACGCCGACTGGCCGGGACGCGACCACGGCCTCACCGACCGCGAGGCGGAGGTGCTGGCGCTCATCACGCAGGGGAAGAACAACGCCGACATCGCGGCGGTGACATACCTGGCGCCGAACACCGTGAAGTCCTACATCCGCAGTGTCTACCGCAAGATCGAGGTCGCGAGCCGCACCCAGGCGGTGCTGTGGGGGATCGACCACGGCTTCACGCCCGACCACCACCGCATCGACCACTGGAAGGGCGGTCCGTAGCCGTCAGGCCCGCGTGCGCAGCCCGTCGAGGACGACGCCGAGCAGGTGCCGGGCGCGGAGGTCGAACTCCGCCGCGTCGAGCCGCGACAGGTAGCCGATGAGCACGATGACGTCGCGGGAGTCGACGTCGTCACGCAGCGAGCCCTCACGGCGGCCGGCGTCGAGCAGCAGCGCGACCGCGTCGCCGATCGGGCCGAGGCTGTGCGCCGACAGATCCCGCCAGACCGCCTCCTCGACCGCGGCGAACACCCCACGCTTGACCTGGGCGTAGTCGGCGACGCGCTCGAACCACGCGGCGAGCGCGGCGACGGGTTCCTGCGTGGCGAGCAGGGTCGCCGCCGCCGCGACCAGCTCGTCGACGTCGACCCGGTAGACCTCGGCCAGCAGGGCCTCCCGGGTGGGGAAGTGGCGGTACAGGGTGCCCTGGCCGACCCCGGCCCGGTGGGCGACGGCATTGAGCCGGAGGCCGCCCTCGTCACCCAGTTCCGCCCGCGCGGCCGCGAGGATGCGCTCGCGGTTCTCGCGGGCGTCGGCGCGGCGCGGACTGCTCACGGATCCTCCTGTCGACCTGAACCGGACACGTGTCCGCTACGGTGGCGGAGCAAGCGGACACGTGTCCGCCTCAACGACAGGAGTGTGCCATGACCGGCATCGAGGGCAAGGTCGTCGCCGTCACCGGCGCCAGCAGCGGCATCGGCGAGGCCACCGCGCGGCTGCTGGCGGAACGCGGAGCGGCCGTCGTTCTCGGCGCCCGGCGCACCGAGCGGCTCGAGACGCTCGCGGCCGAGCTGCGCACCGCGGGAGCCCGGGTGCTGGTGTGCCGTACCGACGTGACCCGCCGCGAGGACCTCGAGACGCTGGTGGCGCGTGCGGTCGTCGGGTTCGGACGACTCGACGTGCTGGTGGGCAACGCCGGCATCGCCCGGATCGCGCCGATGTCGTCCCTCGACGTCGACGCGTGGTCGGCGATGATCGACGTCAACCTGCGGGGGGTGCTGCACGGGATCGCGGCCGCGCTCCCGGTGTTCCAGCGGCAGGGCGAGGGGCACCTCGTGACGACGATCTCCACGTCCGGGTTGAAGATCGTGCCCACCCAGGCCGTCTACGCCGGGACGAAGAACGCCGTGCGGACCTTGCTCGAGGGGCTGCGGCAGGAATCGACCGACCGCGTGCTGCGCACGACCTCGATCTCACCCGGGTACGTGCGCACCGAACTGTCGGACCACATCGACGATCCCGAGGTGCGCGCCCAGATCCGGCGCAACGCCGAGCAGTTCGCCATCGCGCCCGAGGCCGTGGCGCGCGCGATCGCCTTCGCGATCGAGCAGCCGCGCGACGTCGAGATCGGTGACATCACCCTCCGCCCGACCGTGC
>CAXUNA010000080.1:2724-10558 GCA_964252095.1 uncultured Jatrophihabitans sp.
AGGCTGGGCAGGTGGTGACACCGACGACCCCGCCCGAGGACGACCGGCTGCCGAGCTGGCTGACCTGGCGCCGGCGGCCCTTCCCCGACGCCAACCTGCTGCTCCTGCACGGGAGCTCACCGGCCGTGGTCGACAGCGGGTTCGTCGGCCACGCCGAGGACACCGCCGCATGGGCCGACGCCACCGCCGGCGGGCCGGTCGGGCTGGTCGTGAACACGCACTGGCACTCGGACCACGTGGGCGGCAACGCGCTGCTGCGGTCGCGGGGTGCACTCGTCGCGGCCAGCGCCGTCGACGCCGACGCGGTCGACCGGCGCGACGCGGGCTGTTGCGTCGCGGAGTACCTCGACCAACCCGTCGCTCCGTACGTCGTCGACCGGTCGCTCGCCGACGGCGAGGTGGTGCGGCTCGGTGACGTCGACTGGCAGGTGCTCGCGACGCCCGGTCACACCGCGGGACATCTCGCGCTGTGGGAACCGGCCAGCCGCGTGCTCGTGGTCGGGGACGCGCTGTCCAGCTACGACGTCGGGTGGGTGAACACCGCCGTCGACGGCGTGGGCGCCGCGGCCGAGGCGGTCGCCTCGCTGCAGCGGCTGGCCGATCTCGACGCGCGGGTGCTGCTCCCCTCGCACGGTCCGATCCCCGAGGACACCGGCGCCGCGTTCGCCACCGCGTTGCGTCGCGCCCAGCGGCTCGTCGACGACCCGGCCGGCGCGGTCTGGTACGGCGCCCGGCGGATCTTCGCGTTCGCGCTGATGATCCGCGGTGGCATCCCCACCGCCGACGTCGAGACCTACCTGCGCGCCCGCGGCTGGTTCGTCGACGCGGCCCGCCAGCTGGACACGTCCGCCGACGCACTCGCCGCGGAGCTCGTCGACGGCATGAGCGGCAGCGGGGCGGTGGTGGTCAGGAGCGGGCGGCTGCACGCGGCCGCCGATCACGTCGCGGTCGACCCGGCGACCCTGCAGCTGCCCTGGCCGCGGGACTGGCCGCCGGCCTGAGGCGCCCGCGGTCGGTGACACTGGCACACGCCGAAGTGGTCGGCACAGGGGAGGGCGACGTGCGGTTCTCGGAGCTGGTGTTCTCCCGCGAGCACGGCTACTGCCTCGGGATCGAGACCGACTCTGGGTGTCGCTACCTGTCGATCCCGGTGAGCAACGGCCTGGTCGACTACGAGGAGTACTACGAGCTGGCCGAGCCCGAGTTCGTGCGGTTCGTCGCCGACCCGCTCGAAGCCGCGCGGTTCGCCGCCTCCTGCCGGGCGCACGAGCGCGACGACCGGCTCCTCCAGCAGCCGGGCGGCCACCGGGGCACCCCGGTCTGAGCCGCCGTGATGCGCCGGGAGGGAATCGAACCCCTGACCCGCTGATGAAGAGCGGGGTGTCGTCGCCTCGGGCAGGCGTGGAGAAGGTGGTGCGCCGGGAGGGAATCGAACCCCCAACCCGCTGATTAAGAGTCAGCTGCTCTGCCTATTGAGCTACCGGCGCGGGCGGCCAGGCGCCTGGATCGCAGGCGGCTGAGCCGACCGGTGACAGTACCAGGACGGGTCGGGCCGCCCGGACGCCGGCTGGTCCCGGCCGCCGCACCGGTGCGCCACGATCGCGCTCCCCGGCTCCGGACCGCGATCTCAGGACACCCGTGCGCGAAACCCGTGCGACCGCCGCCCGCCCACGGTGCGAGCATCGCTGCGTGACCGAGCGCCCCACGACCTGGCCCGCCGGGCTGGTCAACGGCCTGGCGTTCACGGTCTTCCTGCAGTGGGTGGGCGCCGGCGCGGTGCTGCCGACGCTGCCGGTCTTCCTGGAGGACCGGGGAGCGGGGCCTGCCCTGGTGGGGGTCGCGATGGCGTCGTTCTTCGTCGCCGGGGTGCTGTTCCAGTACCCGTTCGGCCGGCTCACCGACCGGATCGGCGAGCGGCCGGTGCTGGTGGCCGGACTGCTGGTCTACGCCGTCGCCAGCCTGGCGTTCCTGCTCCCGGTGTCGCCGTGGGCGTGCGTCGGGACCCGGTTCCTGCAGGGCGTCGGGTCCGGAGCGGTCACGGTCGCCGCGCTCGCGGCCGTCGGGCGGCACGTCCCGGCCGAGAGCAAGGGCAAGGCGTTCGCGCGGGTCTACGCCGGCGACATCGGCGGCCTCGCCGTCGGGCCGCTGCTCGGCGCGATCGCGGGCACCCACCACCTCGGTTCGCTGTTCGCCGTCTCCGCGGCCGCCTCCACCCTCGCCGCCGTCGCGGTCGTCCGGGTGCTCCCGGGCCGGGTCGCCGCCGCCGGCCACGCCGTGGCCGTGGTCGCCCACCGCCTGTTCGACACACCGGAGCGGCGACGACGTCTCGGCGGGCTCGTGCTCGTCGCGGGCATAGCCGGCCTGACGGCCGGGATCTACGAGACCTGCTGGACCCTCCTGCTCGACGCCCGCGGCGCGTCCACCTGGGCGATCGGGTTGTCGTGGACCTTGTTCTGCGTGCCGTTCGTGGTCGTGACGCCGGTCGCGGGCCACCTGGCCGACCGGTTCGACCGCACCCGGCTCGCCATCGCCAGCCTCGCCACGACGGCCGTGCTGGTCGGCGTCTACCCGTTCATCGGCTCGCTCGCGGTCATCATCGCCCTGGGCGTCCTCGAGGCCGCCGGCACCGCAATCGCGTTCCCCGCGGCCCAGGCCCTGCTGTCCGACAGCGTCCCGGCGGCCGCCGTCGGCCGGGCGCAGGGCCTGTTCACGGCGTCGCAGACCGCGGCCACCGCGATCGCGGCCGCCGCCGGCGGGGCGTTGTTCGCCGTCGGTCCGGCCGTGCCGTTCGTGGCGACGAGTGTGGTGTGCCTGCTGTTGTTGGGCACGCTGCCGGTGATGTGGCGTTCGGGGGACGTCAGAACGGCGAGCCCCCTCGACGTCGCCGCCGAGCGAAGGGTTTGATGGGTCCGTGGGTGCGAAGGAGTTCATCGGCTCGTGGCCGGTGCTGCGCCAGCTCACCGGGCCCGACCGGTTGGCCCGCGGAGCCGCGGCGAGCAGCCCCACCACCCAGAACCTGCAGGCCCGCACGTCCACCGCCGACCGCGTGGTCAAGTCGGTCTGCCCCTACTGCGCGGTCGGGTGTGGCCAGAACGTCTACGTCAAGGACGAGAAGATCGTCCAGATCGAGGGCGACCCGGATTCCCCGATCAGCCGGGGCCGGCTGTGCCCGAAGGGCAGCGCCAGCAAGCAGCTCGTGACCAGCCCGAGCCGCGTCACCAAGGTCCGTTACCGGCGCCCCGGCGGCACCGAGTGGGAGGACCTCGAGCTCGCGACGGCGATGGAGATGATCGCCGACCGCGTCATGAAGTCCCGCGCCGAGCACTGGCAGGACACCGACGACCAGGGCCGGAAACTGAACCGGACGTTGGGCATCGCGAGCCTCGGCGGCGCGACGCTGGACAACGAAGAGAACTACATCATGAAGAAGCTCTACACCGCGATGGGCGCGGTGCAGGTCGAGAACCAGGCCCGTATTTGACACAGCTCCACGGTTCCCGGTCTGGGGACCTCGTACGGACGTGGCGGAGCCACCAGCTTCCAGCAGGACCTCGCGAACGCCGACTGCATCCTCATCGAGGGCAGCAACATGGCCGAAGCGCACCCCGTGGGGTTCCAGTGGGTCATGGAGGCCAAGAAGCGCGGAGCGACGGTCATCCACGTCGACCCGCGGTTCACGCGGACCAGCGCGGTGAGCGACATCCACGCACCGATCCGGGCCGGGAGCGACATCGCGTTCCTCGGCGGGCTCGTCCACCACATCCTCGAGAACGACCTCGACTTCCGTGAGTACGTCGTCGCCTACACCAACGCGGCGAACATCCTGCGGGAGGACTTCGTCGACACCGAGGACCTCGACGGCATCTTCAGTGGCTGGGACGACGACTCGAAGAAGTACGACGCCAGCACGTGGCAGTACGAGGGGTCGGTCCAGCAGGCGCCGGCCGGCAGTGGTGTCCCGGAGCAGCCCGGCACGCTCGGCAACGAGCTGGGCAAGGGCGAGCCGGGACCTCAGGGCGCATCCCACGACGCCCCGCCGCGGCCGGAGCGTGACCTGACCCTGCAGCACCCGCGGTGCGTGTGGCAGGTGCTACGACGGCACTTCGCCCGCTACACCCCGGAGATGGTCCACGAGGTCACCGGCATCGCGCCGGAGATGCTCGTCAAGATCGCCGAGACGATCGCGACGAACTCGGGCCGCGAGCGGACGACGGCCTTCTGCTACGCCGTCGGTTGGACGCACCACAGCACCGGCGCGCAGATGATCCGCACCGCGGCCATCCTGCAGTTGCTGCTGGGCAACATCGGGCGACCCGGCGGCGGGATCCTCGCCCTGCGCGGACACGCGTCGATCCAGGGCTCGACCGACATCCCGACGTTGTTCCACATCCTGCCGGGCTACATCCCGATGCCCGGTGTGCACCAGCACCAGACCCTGGACGAGTTCGTCGCGGCCGACGCCGGCAAGAGCGGCTTCTGGGGCAACATGAAGTCCTACACGGTCTCGATGTTGAAGGCCTGGTTCGAGGACGCGGCGACGGCCGAGAACGACTTCGGCTTCGACCTCATCCCGAAGATCGACGGTGACCACGGCACGTACACCACCGTCATGAACCAGATCCAGGGCAAGACCGGCGGGTACTTCCTGGTCGGCGAGAATCCCGCGGTCGGATCGGCCAATGCCAAGCTGCAACGCCTGGGTCTGGCCAACCTCGACTGGCTGGTCGTCCGCGACCTGCAGATGATCGAGTCGGCGACGTTCTGGAAGGACGGCCCCGAGATCCAGACCGGGGAGCTCTCGACCGAGGACATCCAGACCGAGATCTTCTTCCTCCCCGCGGCGACACACGTGGAGAAGGCCGGCACGTTCACCAACACCCAGCGACTGTTGCAGTGGCGGCACAAGGCGGTCGAGGCTCCGGACGACGCCCGCAGCGACCTCTGGTTCTACTGGCACCTCGGCAACATGCTGAAGGAGCGGGTGAGGGACTCCACCGACCCCCGCGACCGCGGACTGCAGGCGATCACCTGGGGTTACGGCAGCGACGAACTCGCCCCCGACGGCACGGTCGAGCCCGACGGCGAGAAGGTGCTGCGCGAGATCAACGGCACCGGCGCCGACGGCAAGGCGCTGTCGAGCTACACCCAGTTGAAGGACGACGGTTCGACGCGCTGCGGCTGCTGGATCTACTGCGGCGTGTTCGCCGACGAGGTCAACCAGTCGGCGCGGCGCAAGCCGGGTTCCGAGCAGAACTGGGTCGCGGGGGAGTGGGGCTGGGCGTGGCCGAGCAACCGCCGCACGTTGTACAGCCGCGCCTCGGCCGACCCCGAGGGCAAGCCGTGGAGCGAGCGCAAGGCCTACGTCTGGTGGGACGAGGACGAGAAGAAGTGGGTCGGGCACGACGTCGCCGACTTCGAGGCGACCAAACCGCCGTCGTACCGGGCACCCGCCGGGGCCACCGGTCCGGCCGGCATCAACGGTGACGACCCGTTCATCCTGCAGACCGACGGCAAGGGCTGGTTGTTCGCCCCGGCCGGGCTCGCGGACGGCCCGATGCCGACGCACTACGAACCGGTCGAGTCGCCGATCGAGAACCCGCTGTACCCGAAGCAGCAGGCCAACCCGGCGCGGGAGTTCCTGCAGGGCGGGCACATCGACAACCAGGTGAACCCCAGCCAGTCCGAGGTCTTCCCCTTCGTCTTCACCAGCTACCGGCTCACCGAGCACCACACCGCGGGCGGCATGAGCCGTACGCTGCCGTACCTCGCCGAGCTGCAGCCGGAGATGTTCTGCGAGATCTCCCCGATGCTGGCGCGGATCCGTGGCCTGGAGAACCTCGGCTGGGGGACCATCACCACCGCGCGCGGCGTGATCGAGGCGCGGGTGCTCGTGACCGACCGCGTCCGGCCGCTGCGGGTCGGTGGCACGGTCGTGCACCAGGTCGGCCTGCCGTACCACTGGGGCCAGAACGGCATCACCACCGGCGACGGCTCCAACGAACTAGTCAGCCTGGTCCTCGACCCGAACGTCCACATCCAGGACAAGGTCGGGACGTGCGACATCCGCCCCGGGCGGCGGCCCCGCGGCCCCGCGGTGCTCACGCACGTGGCGGACTACCGTCGGCGCGCAGGACTCGAGACCGTCGTGCACCCGGACGGCCCCCAGGACAGCACCAACCAGGCCGACCGCGGCCCCAGCGACACGGGTGACGACGCCCGAGCAGGAGGTGGGGCATGACCGCTGTGGACCCGGCGAACCGGTTGTCCGGCCCCATGGCCGACGTCACGGCGGATGCCGGTTACGCGGCGGATCACCCGCCCCGTAAGGGTTTCTTTACCGACACGTCGGTGTGCATCGGGTGCAAGGCGTGCGAGGTCGCCTGCAAGGAGTGGAACGAGGTGCCCGAGGACGGCATCTCGTTGACCGGCATGTCGTACGACAACACGATCGCCCTCGGCGCCTCGACCTGGCGGCACGTCGCGTTCATCGAGCAGGCCACGCCCGCGAAGGCGGCGACCGCACCGGTGTCGATGGGGATGCCCACCGTCGGTGCCCCGCCCGGAGCGATGGCGCCGGACCAGGGACCGGGCAAGGACGGCACCGGCGAGGAACCCGGCATCCGGTGGCTGATGAGCTCCGACGTCTGCAAGCACTGCACCCACGCCGCCTGCCTCGACGTCTGCCCCACCGGGGCGTTGTTCCGCACCGAGTTCGGCACCGTGGTCGTCCAGCAGGACGTCTGCAACGGGTGCGGGTACTGCGTCTCCGCTTGTCCGTACGGGGTCATCGACCAGCGCAAGGACGACGGCCGGGTCTTCAAGTGCACGCTCTGCTACGACCGCCTCGGTGCCGACCAGACCCCCGCGTGTGCCAAGGCGTGCCCCACGCAGTCGATTCAGTTCGGCGATCTCGACGAGCTGCGCAAGACCGCCGACACCCGGCTCGCCGCACTGCAGGAACGCGGTGAGACCAAGGCCCAGCTCTACGGCAACTCGCCGGACGACGGGGTCGGCGGCGACGGCGCCTTCTTCCTGCTGCTCGACGACCCCGAGGTGTACGGCTTCCCGCCCGACCCGGTGGTGACCACCCGCGACCTCCCGGCGATGTGGAAGCACGCGGGCGTCGCGGCCGCGGCCTTCGTCGGTCTCGCGGTGTCGGCGTTCGCCGGGCGGCGCCGGTGAGCCGCCCCGACGGCTCCGCGGAACTGAGCGGGCACGGCGCGGACACCCCCGGCCGGGGCGGGGGACGACGCCGTAAGCGCGGCGGCGGCGAGACGCTCATGGTCCCAGAGGCGGACTTCCGCAGCTACTACGGGCGGCAGATCCTCAAGTCGCCGACGTGGGAGCGGCTCGACATCGCGGGGTACCTGTTCGCCGGTGGTCTCGCCGCCGGGTCGTCGGTGCTGGCCGCGCTGGGCGACGCCACCGGCCGGGAATCCCTCGTGCGCATCGGGCGTCTCGGCGCGGTCGGCGGCATGAGCGTGTCGTTCGTCGGGCTCATCCACGACCTCGGGCGGCCCGAACGCTTCACCAACATGCTCCGGGTGTTCAAGCCGACCTCGCCGATGTCGGTGGGCACCTACATCATCTCGGCGTTCTCCGGGCTGGCCTTCCCGGCCGCGGCCGGTGACCTCGCCGCGGGTCTGCCGGCGGTGGCCCGGGCCGTCGGTCCGCTCGCGCCGTTCCTGCCCGTGCTCACCCGGGCGGCGGGCTTCGGCGCCGCCGCCGTGGCGCCCGGGGTGGCCCCCTACACCGCGGTGCTCATCGCCGACACCGCCGTGCCGGCCTGGCACGCGCCCTACCGGCAACTCCCGTTCGTGTTCGCCGGCCGCGC
>CAXUNA010000081.1:0-4674 GCA_964252095.1 uncultured Jatrophihabitans sp.
GTCGGCGACCTCGCCGCCAACGCCGCCGCGGTGGTCGCGGGGGTGCGCGACGCCGCGACCGCGGGCGCCGACCTGGTCTGCTTCCCGGAGATGACGCTCACCGGGTACCCGCCGGAGGACCTGGTGTTCCGCCGATCGTTCCGGCTGGCGTCACGCGAGGCGCTGCGGGCCCTCGCGAGCACGCTCGCCGCGGAGGGCCTCGGTGGGCTCGGGGTGGTCGTCGGCTACCTCGACGGCCACGAGCACGACGACCGCGGCATCCTCTCCAACGACACCGGCCCCCGCGCCCGCAACAGCGCGGCCTTCGTGCTCGGCGGTGAGGTCGTCGCCGTGTACGACAAGCACCACCTGCCGACCTACGGCGTGTTCGACGAGGCGCGCTACTTCCGTCCCGGCGTCGAGCTGCCCGTGGTGCGGTTCCACGGCGTCGACATCGCCATGACGATCTGCGAGGACGCCTGGCAGCGTGGCGAACCGTTCGCGGCCGCCCGGGCCGCGAGGGCCGGACTCGTCGTCAACATCAACGGTTCGCCCTACGAACGCAACAAGGACGAGGTCCGCCTCCCGCTGCTCGCGCGCCGTGCCACCGAGGCCGGCTGCCCGGTCGCGTTCGTCAACCAGGTCGGCGGTCAGGACGAACTGGTCTTCGACGGTGACTCGTTCGTCGTCGCGGCCGACGGCGCACTGGTCGCCCGCTCGCCGCAGTACGTCCCGGACCTGCTCGTGGTCGACCTCGACCTCGCCCCCGCCGCGGCCGACCCCGCGGACCACCCGACGGTCGCGGGGATCACCGTGCGCCACGTCGACACCGGCACCGCGGCCGCCGCGGCGCGGACCGCGTTGTCGATCCCCACCGTCGCCACCCCGCTCGACGACGAGGCCGAGGTGTGGGGCGCGCTGGTGCTCGGCGTGCGTGACTACGTCCGCAAGAACCGGTTCCGCTCGGTGGTGCTGGGGGTCTCCGGCGGCATCGACTCCGCGGTGTGCGCGGCACTGGCGGCCGACGCCATCGGCGGCGAGAACGTCTACGGCGTCTCGATGCCGTCGAGCTACTCCAGCGAGCACAGCCTGTCCGACGCCGAGGACCTCTGCCGCCGGCTGGGCGCGCACTACCGGACGGTGCCGATCGCGCCGATGGTCGACGCGTTCGTGTCGGGCCTGTCCCTGACCGGCCTCGCCGAGGAGAACGTCCAGGCGCGCGTGCGCGGCACGACGCTCATGGGGATGTCGAACAGCGACGGCCACCTCGTGCTCGCGCCGGGCAACAAGAGCGAACTGGCCGTCGGGTACTCGACGATCTACGGCGACGCCGTCGGCGGGTACGGACCGATCAAGGACGTGCTGAAGTCCGAGGTGTTCCGGCTCGCGCGCTGGCGCAACGAGACGGCGCTCGCGGCGGGCGAGCACGAGCCGATCCCGCCCAACTCCATCAGCAAGCCGCCGTCGGCGGAGTTGCGTCCGGGCCAGCTCGACACCGACTCGCTGCCCGACTACGACACCCTCGACGCGATCCTGCTGCGCTACGTCGACGGGGACGCCGGCGCCGCCGACCTCGTCGCCGACGGGTTCGACCCGGACCTGGTCACCGGCGTCGTCGGGATGGTCGACGCCGCGGAGTGGAAGCGGCGGCAGTACCCGCCGGGCCCGAAGATCAGCCTCAAGAACTTCGGCCGTGACCGCCGCCTCCCGATCACCAACCGCTGGCGCGAGCGCGCCTGACCGCGCGACCGTGTCGTAGGACGTCCGAGCATCTCGTGGCGTACGACTCAGCTCCCACCTGTTGCGGGACCCGCGTCGAGCGGGAACTCTGAAACACGTCCGCAACACCCCGCCCGGGTACCGGCTCGCCGGACTCGAGGAACCTGATGGTGGAGACCGACATGAGCGACGACGCCGCCGCACGCACCGACATCCTCACCGAGCGCGACCACACGCCCGTCCTGTACGGGTCCGTGACCTCGCGCCGCGTGACCACGTTCGACCTCGCCAAGGCCAAGACCGCCGGCGAGCGCTGGCCGATGCTGACGGCCTACGACTTCACCAGCGCCAAGATCTTCGACCAGGCGGGCATCCCCGTCCTGCTCGTCGGCGACTCCGCCGCGAACGTCGTCTACGGCTACGACTCCACCGTGCCGATCACGGTCGACGAACTGCTCCCCCTGGTACGCGCGGTCGTGCGCGGCACCTCGCGCGCACTCGTCGTCGCCGACCTGCCCTTCGGCACCTACCGGTCCTCACCCGAACAGTCGCTCGCCACCGCCATCCGGTTCATGAAGGAGGGCGGCGCCCAGGCCGTCAAGCTCGAGGGCGGTGCCGAGATCGCGCCGCACATCCGGTTGCTCACGCAGTCCGGCATCCCGGTGATGGGCCACGTCGGGCTCACGCCGCAGTCGGTGAACACCCTCGGTGGCTACAAGGTCCAGGGTCGCGGTGCGAGCGGCGACAAGCTCGCCGACGACGCCCACGCGGTGGTCGAGTCGGGTGCGTTCGCGCTGGTGCTCGAGGCCGTCCCGGCCGATCTGGCGAAGGAGCTGAGCCACGACCTGGTCGTCCCGGTCGTCGGCATCGGTGCGGGGGTCGAGACCGACGCCCAGGTGCTGGTCTGGCAGGACATGGCGGGCTTCGCGCCCGAGGGCGGACGGACCGCGAAGTTCGTCAAGCAGTTCGCCCACCTCGGCGCGGATCTGGGCGATGCCGCGCGGCGGTACGCCGCCGAGGTGCGGGCCGCGACGTTCCCGGCCGAGGAGCACACCTACCGCTGAACGGCGGCCCGTCCGACCGGTCCCACTGACACCTGTCAGGACAACCTGGTCGCCACGTCCGCCAGGATGGGCGCGTGGGTCCCAACGCCGTCACCGTCACCGATCTGGTCAAGCGCTACAAGGGTCGACCGACCAACGCGGTCGACGGCATCAGTTTCGAGGTCGGCCGCGGTGAGATCTTCGGTCTGCTCGGACCCAACGGCGCCGGCAAGTCGACGACGATCGGCGTGCTCACCACCCGCGTGCTCGCGACCTCGGGTTCGGCGACGGTCGCGGGCGTCGACGTCGTCGCCGACCCGGTGCGGGCCCGGGCCGGTCTCGCGGTCGTCCCGCAGCGCCCCAACCTCGACCGCGAACTGACGGCCCGGCAGAACCTGCTGTTCCACGCGGCCTACCACGGCGTCGGGCGGGCCGAACGTGAGGCGCGGGCCACCGACCTGCTCGAGCAATTCGGCCTCGGCGACCGCGGCGGTGACAAGACCGACAAGTACTCCGGCGGCCAGGCGCAGCGGCTGATGATCGCCCGCGCCCTCATGCACCGGCCGGTCGTGCTGTTCCTCGACGAACCGTCGACCGGGCTCGACCCGCAGGCCCGGCTGTTCGTCTGGGACCGCATCCAGGACCTGCGCGACAGCGGGGTGACGATCGTGCTCACCACGCACGACATGGACGAGGCCACCACGCTGTGCGACCGCGTCGGCATCGTCGACCACGGCAAGGTGCTCGCGCTCGACACCCCGTCCGAGCTGGTCCGCGCGCTGCCCGGCAGTGGCACCGTCGAGCTCGGAGTGCGCGGCGACGACGACGATCAACGCCTGGTGCAACGGTTCGCCGACCTGCCCGGCGTGGAGCGCGCCGAGGCCGCCGGCCGCACCGATGACGTGGCCAAGGTCCGGCTCTACGTCCGTGGCGACCCCGCCGCGCTGCTCGCACCGATCGCGAGCGTGGTGCAGGCGGGCGGCCTCACGCTCGTCGACGTCGGGCTCGGTGAACTGACGCTCGAGGACGTCTTCATCTCGATGACCGGAAGGGGCCTGCGGTGACCGCCGTGCCGGACACGCGAGACGTGAGCGCGATCCCGTCGCCCTACCGGGTGTTCGCCGCGGTGCTGTACCGCGACCTGTTCGTCACCGGACGGGACGTGTGGATCTTCCTCGCCCAGGTGCTGCTGCAGCCGCTGTTCCTGCTGTTCGTGTTCGGCAAGGTGCTGGCCTCGATCGGTGCCACGCAGAACGGCTACGGCGACCTGCTGTTCCCCGGCATCGTGGCTCTCACCGCCGTGCTCACCGCGTTGCAGGCGACCGCGTTGCCCCTGGTGCTGGACTTCTCGTTCAGCCGCGAGATCGAGGACCGACTGCTCGCGCCGATGCCGGTGATGTGGGTCGGCGTCGAGAAGATCGTCTACGCCGTGTTCCGCGCGCTGGTCGCCACGGTGGTGATGTTCCCGCTCGGCCGCTGGATCCTGGGCCCGCTGCCGATCCACGCCGACGGCGTCCTGCTGCTGGTCGTGACGATCCTGTTGGGGTCGGTGCTGGGCTCGGCGCTCGGCATGACGCTCGGGACCTTCGTCCCGGTCAGCCGGCTCAACATCCTGTTCGCCCTCGTCGTCACGCCGCTGATCTTCACCGGTTGCACGCAGTACCCCTGGCCGTTGCTGTCGTCGCTGCGGTGGTTCCAGGTCGTCACGCTGTTCAACCCGCTGACCTACGTCAGCGAGTCGATGCGGGCGGCCTCCGCGACCGGCGTGCCGCACATGTCCACGTGGATCTGCGTGCCGGTGATGGCCGCCTGCACGATCCTGTTCATCGTGCTCGGACTCGTCGGCTTCCGCCGCCGCGCCCTGGACTGACGACGACGGCCGCGGGGCGCCCCGGTCGCGGGCGCGCGGCGGGGTGGGGGGGGGGTGCCGGAC
>CAXUNA010000081.1:4684-10540 GCA_964252095.1 uncultured Jatrophihabitans sp.
GCTTGAACAGCTGCGGGGACTGGGGCAGCGCGTCCCCGCCCCCGGCCCTGCCCCCGCGGCCGGCTCCCCCCCGGGCCCGCGGCCGTCGTCGTGATGGCGGTGGGGCTACGTCACCGCGCGCTTGACGGCGTCGGTCGCTTCGTCGGCCGCGGTCTGCAGTGCGGCACCGACCGTCTCCGCGGCGTTCGCGAGCTTCTGCGCGAGCGGGCTGCGCCGACGCTGACCGACCTTGCGGTTGGCGGTCGTCTTCGCGGCCGCCGTGGTCTTCTTGGCGGCGGTGACCTTCTTCGCCGCGGTCTTCTTCGCGGCCGTGGCCGACTTCTTCGCGGCGCCCGCCTTGGTGGCGACGGTCTTCCTGGCGGCGGTGGCCTTCGTGGCCGCCGTCTTCCGGGCCGGAGCCGTCTTCTTCGCGACCGCCTTCTTGGCCGCGGTGGTGTTCTTGGCGGCCGTCGTCTTCTTGGCCGCGGTGGTCTTCTTGGCGGCCGTGGTCTTGGAAGCGGCTCTCTTGCTGGCGGTGGTCGTGGAAGCGGCTCTCTTGCTTGCCGTGGTCTTCTTGGCGGCGGTGGTCTTCGTGGCCGCCGTCTTACGAGCCGGCGCGGTCTTCGTGGCCGCGGTCTTCGTGGCCGCGGTCTTCTTCGCGGCGGTCGCCTTCTTGGCGGGCGCCGTCTTCTTCGCGGCGGCAGTGGTCTTCCTGGCCGCCGTGACCTTCTTGGCGGGCGCCGTCTTCTTCGCGGCAGCGGTGGTCTTCGTGGCAGCGGTGGTCTTCTTCGCCGCTGCCTTGCGAGCAGGCGCCGCCTTCTTGGCAGCGGTCTTCTTCGCTGCCGTGCGCTTACGTGGTGCGGTCATGCGATGCCTCCTCGGGGCGAACACGCGAGATGTCAGGGACAAGTGGACGATGCGTCACCCACTTCGTCAACACGCCACGCCGCATGATCCACGTCGATGGACAGCGGCGCATCTCGAGCACGACGACCGTCAGTCGTCGTTCTCCTCCTCGCGGGCGTACGAGTCCTCGCGGTCGGCGATGGTCTTCAGGGCATGCGCAGCTTCGTCCTGGGTGGAGAAAGGACCGAGACGATCAGGGGAATCGGTGTCCTCGTACTTCTCCGCACGCTCGTGCTTCATGCACCACCACCAGGTGCCGTCGAGGTCTGCCATGCGTCACTCCTGTCGCCGGCACCGATCGTCGCGATCGGCACGTGTACGGGTGTCTTACCCCACCAGCCGCGCCGCTAGCGCGATACGTTGCACCATGCACGGGCTGGACCGTCCTCACGGCCTCGTACCGTCACGACGCAGCGCCGCCGTCAGCTCCTCGATCTGGCGGCGCAGCGCGTCGATGTCGTCGCGCGTCGCGGCCTGCGCCGCGTCCTCGGTGTCACGCACCCGGTCCACCAGCCACGTCGCGAACGATGCGGTGACGACGCCGAGCATCGCGATTCCCGCCACCATCAGTCCGACCGCGACGAAGCGTCCCTCGGCGGTCACCGGGAAGTGGTCGCCGTAGCCGACGGTGGTGATGGTGACGACGGCCCACCACAGCGCGGTGCCGAAGGATTCGATGTTCGCGCCGAGGTGCCCGCGTTCGACGTCCAACTCGGCCAGCGCCGCCGCGAAGACGATGAGCACCGATCCCGTCACGACGTACACCACGACCCGGCCGCGGAGACTGTCCGTGGCGGTGCGGTTCAGCGCCTTGAGGAGCACCAACAGTCGGAGCAACCGCAACGGTCGCAGCACCGGCAGCGCCAGGATCAGCAGATCCGGCAGGTTCCGGACCACGTACCGCCCCCGGGGATCGGCGAGGGACACCCGCACGAGGTAGTCGACGGCGAACACCACCCACGCGGCGTAGTCGACGATTTCCAGACCGCGGTGCAGACCACGCGGCATCGCCGGGTCGAGGATCGACCACGCGTAGGCGACGAGGAACAGCACGGCGGTCGCGGCGAGCGGCCACTCCGTGCTGCGCTCCCACGCCCGGACCCGGCTCACGCGGGCGTCCCCGCGGTGGTCACGCCGATCTGATCGCGTCGCCGCGCCACATGGCGGCGCAGGTGTGTCACGCGAGGAGTGTGCAGGCACCGGTGAACGACGGTAACGCCGCGGCCCGCGCCGGTGCGGGAGCTCCGGTCGGACACAGGAGGGGACGTCGCCCCCCGGACGATCCCGAGGGGCGACGGACGAGTCGACCTGTAAGCCGGGTCCTGTCCCCGTGGTCTCGCGACCACGGGTGGCGACCATCCATCTCGGCCTGCCGTCGCCGGCAGGCTCCAGCGGTCCACCCGCAGGCTCGGGCGGGCCGCCCTCGAACGCCTGCGCAGAACGGCTCGCGCCGTTCCTTCTCGACCTTGCTCCGGGTGGGGTTTACCGAGCCATCCCGGTCACCCGGGATGCTGGTGGTCTCTTACACCACCGTTTCACCCTCACCGACCGGGCGGACCCGATCGGCGGTCTGTTCTCTGTGGCACTGTCCCGCGGGTCACCCCGGGTTGCTGTTGGCAACCACCCTGCCCTGTGGAGCCCGGACTTTCCTCGGCGACGCCGGTCCTGCCACCCGGGGGTGACGCTCCCGACGTCGACGCGGTCGCCCGGTCGGCTCGTCCGCCGCGTGCCAGATCGTACGCGGACGCCGAGGTCCGCGGCACCCACCGACCGCCCGGGACGACGACGGTGGTGCGACATCTAGGCTCCCCCGGTGCCTTCCCTCGACGCCGGCGACGTCGCCGCGCTCGCGGGCGCCGGGCTGGTCGGCGGGTTCGTCAACGCCATCGCCGGCGGTGGATCGCTGATCGTGTTCCCCGTGATGGTGGCGAGCGGTCTCGGCACGGTGCCCGCCAACGTCACCAACTCGGTCGCGCTGTGGCCGGGCTACCTCGGCAACGTGGCCTCGCTGCGGGACCAGATCGCCGACCAGTGGCGCTCCGAGCGCCGTCGCGTCGTCGTGATGTGTCTGCTCGCCGCGATCGGTACGGTCGCCGGCGCGCTGCTCCTGCTCGTGACACCGACGGCGGCCTTCGACGCCGTCGTGCCGGTGCTCGTCATCGCCGCGACCCTGCTGTTGGGATTCGGCCCGCGCATCAAGGCGAAACTCGGTCACGGCGTCACCCGCGACGGCGCGCTCGGTGCCGCGGTGACCTTCGCCGGCGTGTACGGCGGCTACTTCGGCGGCGGCCTCGGCGTCATCCTGCTCGCGGTCCTCGGCCTCACCTACGCGGGTGGCATCCGCGCGCAGAACGCGTTGAAGGCGTTGTTGCAGGTCGTCGTCTCGACGGCCGCGCTGCTCGTGTTCGTCATCGGGGGGCCGATCGACTGGACGGTCGTCGGCGTCGTCGCTCCCGCCGCGCTCGTCGGCGGTTTCGTCGGCGGCCGGCTGACGCGGCTGATCTCCGAGACCTGGCTGCGGCGCGTGGTCGTCGTGTTCGGGTTGGCCGTCGGGATCTGGCTCGCGGTGCGCGCGATCCGGGGCGACTGACCGTGGCCGAGGTGGTCGGACTCGTCGTCCTGGCCGTCGTGCTGATCGGCGCGATCCGTCGTCCGTTCGGCCTCAACGAAGCGGTGTTCGGCGTCCCCGCGGCGGTGCTGGTCGTGCTCGTCGGCATCGTGCCGCTGCACGACGCCCTGCACACCGTGCGCGACCTCGCACCCACCGTGCTGTTCCTCGCGGGCATCCTCGCGTTCGGTCACCTCTGTGCCGAGGAGGGTGTCTTCGACTTCCTCGGCGCCGTGACCCGGCGCGCGCGCGGCGGCCGGTCACGACGTCTGCTCGTGCTGACGGTGCTGCTCGCCGCGGCGGTGACGACGGTGCTCACGCTCGATGCCACGGTCGTCCTGCTGACACCGGTGGTGCTGCGTACCGTGACGCAGCTCCGGGTCCGCGGCCGCCCGCCGCTCTACGCGTGCATCCAGCTGGCCAATGCCGGTTCCCTGCTGTTGCCCGTCTCCAACCTCACCAACCTCCTGGCGTTCGGGAGCTCCGGTCTCTCGTTCGGTCGGTTCACCGGGCTGATGCTGCTGCCGTTCCTCGCGGTGTGCGGGCTCGAGTGGCTGGCGCTGCGGCTGTTCTTCCGTGCGGACCTCCCCCGCGGCGGGGACCAGCAGGTGTCCGTGCCCGCCGCCCCGCGCTACGCCCTCGCCGTTCTCGGCGTCACGGTGGTCGGCTTCGTCGTGACGTCCGCGCTCGACGTTCCGCCGGCGTGGGCGGCGTTGGGCGGCGTCCTGCTGCTGGGGATCCCGCGGGTGGTACGACGGCGCACGACCCCGGTCCGGATCGTTGCAGAAGCCAACATCGGGTTCTGCGCGTTCGTGCTCGCGCTCGGGGTGGTGGTCGACGCCGTCACCCGCAACGGCCTGGGCCGCTGGCTCGGCGACCTGCTGCCACCCGCGGCGGACGACCTCGCGACGCTGCTGGTCCTCGTCGCGGTGGCGGCCGTGCTCGCCAACCTCGTCAACAACATCCCCGCGACGCTCGTGATGCTGAGCCTGGTCGGCGGCCATCCCGCACCGGTGCTCGCGGTGCTGCTCGGCGTCAACATCGGCCCGAACCTCACCTACGTCGGGTCGCTCGCCACCCTGCTCTGGCGCCGTCTGCTCCCCGACGACGAGCGCCCCCGGGCGCTGCAGTTCCATCTGCTGGGCCTGCTGTCGGTTCCGGTCGTGCTGGCCGTCGCGACGACGCTGCTGTGGGCGTCGTCCCTCCTGCTGCTGTAGCTGCGGCTCAGAGGCCGGAACGCTCGGTCCGGACCAGGATCCGTCGGCAGTTCTCGCACCGCACGATGTCGTCCGGCGCCGCCCCGCGGATCTTCGACAACTCGCTGCCGGCGAAGTCGATCCGGCAGCCCTCGCAGCGGCGCTGCGCCACCTCGGCCGCGCCGACGCCGCCGTTGGAGGCGGCGATCTTCTCGTACAGCGCGAGCAGATCGGCCGGTACCCGGCCCGCGATGCCGCGGCGGTCGGTCTCGCGGTGGGCGAGGTCGGCGTCGATCTCGGTGACGGCGGCGTCGCGCGAGGTCGTCAGCCGCGCGGTCTCCTCGTCGATCTCCGCCCGGTCGCGACGCGCCAGCGCCAGTTCGCCCTCGACGCCCTCCCGCTGCTCCATGAGCTCGAGCAGTTCGTCCTCCAGGCCCGACTGCCGGCGCGCGAGCGACGTCACCTCGTGCTGCAGGCGTTCGAGTTCCTTGCCGGGGATGCCGCCCGCGGCGAGCCGTTCCTCGTCGCGGGCGCTGCGCGTCCGGACGGTATCGACGTCCTGCTCCAGCCGCCGCTGGGCGTCGTCGAGTTCGTCGGCCCGGACCTGCACCTCGGCGCTGCGGGTCTGCAGCAGGCGCGCCCGCTCCGCGCAGCGGGCCAGCTGGGCGAGCTCGGGCAGCGACGCCCGGCGGTGACGGAGCTGGGCCAGCACGGTGTCGACGCCCTGGAGGTCGAGGAGCGTCAGTTGTGCTGCGGGATCTGCCTTCACGAGCGGGCCTCCACGGTGGTGGGTGAGGGATGGTGCCACGTCCAGGGATCGGTGACCACGGTGCTCACGTGCACCGTCAGCGCGTCACCGAACCAGTCGTGCAGGTGTCCGGCGAGCACCGGCAGCCACGGCCACTCGGTGGCCCAGTGTGCCGCGTCGACCAGGCCCATCGCGCCGGGGCCGAGCTCGGTGGTCGCCTCCGAGGTCACGTGGTGCTTGAGGTCGGCGGTGAGGAACACGTCGGCACCGGCCGCGCGGGCGACGTCGATCTCCGATGCGCCGGAACCGCCGCACACTGCAACGGTGTGCACCGCACGGTCGGTATCGCCCGCGGCGCGCACGCCCCACGACGTCGCGGGCAGCCGGGCGGCGGCGAGCGCGGTGAACCCCGCGAGCGT